>JADFFP010000279.1 GCA_022568115.1 Pseudomonadota bacterium
CGGGTCGAGACCCTGCTCGGGCCACGCCTGCCAGCGGATATGACCTTCTATCTCGGAGCCCAAGATCACGGTTCCGGCCGGCAGGTCCCGGTTGGCCACCAGGACCCTGACCGTGGTGACCCTGGCTTGCTGGATCGCCCGCTGTTGCTCTTCGATCGAGGCGGTCTGGTTCTGCAGGTAGGCGCGGATGAGGAAGGCGACCACCCCGGCAACCGCCAGGGCGGCGACAATGATGCCGATTCGAAGTAAATTCACGGCAGAATCCTATCGATGACTACAGCTCGCTCGAAACGAAGGCCGTCAAGAATAGCCAACGAGACATCACGCTGATGGCCCACCCGGGACGCGCGCACCGTTCGAATAAGCTGCGAATCACTGTTCACACATTATGCGGGTGTCGCTCCGTAACGTCAACTGCGGCAAAGAAAAACCGGGTGCGCGGCCTTATCCGCGGGAAATGACCGGTTGCTGTCGGGCGGCGGCATCGCGGCGAGAGCCGGAATTGGACGCAGTCAGGGGAGCGGGAGCCGGCTAAAAACGAGCAGTCCGGCGCCGCCGATGGCGACTCCGTAGGGCAGCCCCTGGCCCCGCGTATGGAGCCGCTCGAGCCAGCCCACGTTGGCCCACGAGGCGGGCAGCTCGAGACGGCGAAAGACCAGCACCAAGGCCGCGACCAGGCCGCCGATGACCGCAGTATCCATCAGGAAGAGGGGAAGGTGCGACCAGCCTACCCATACCGCCGCGGCGGCCAGCAACTTGATGTCGCCGCCACCGAACAGACCTTTGAGGAACAGCAAAATGCCGACCGCGAGGACCACTGTCCCGAGGGCGAAGCGGCTGAACACCTCGCCCGCTCCGACCGGTGCCACCACCGCGAACGCGGTGAAGGAGAGCACCAAGGCGACGCAGAGCCAGTTGGGAATCTGGAAAGTGGCGAGATCCCATAAGGCGGCGCAGACCATCAGACAGGGAAATACCCAAAGCAGGGCAACGCTCAGCATGCTCGGCCGCGCCAGCGCCTCAACGGCCGCCCAGAGCGCCGGACCACGCACCGGACCCCGCACCGGGCCAGGCACGCTCCCGAGACCCCGCGAAGGCAAGCGATCGAACGCACCGGGGCCCCGCACGCGACCCTGGTTCGACGCCGGTCACGACATTGCGCAACCGACCCGCTGCCCAAATCGGAAGTCCCGCCACCCTGCAAGGCCCCCGGTCCGGCACATCAAAACCCTGTCTCGCGAGGACCCGAACGTCGGGGTTCGGCGACTCCTCGATCAGGTCGGCGTCTTCGACGTCAGCTTGGTGTCGATCGCCTGGAAGAAGTCGGCGAGGTCGTTACCAAGGGTGAACACGATGGCGATAATGGCAACCGCGATGCCCGCGGCAATCAAGCCGTACTCGATGGCGGTGGCGCCGGACTGGTCCTCGCGGAGCTTGCGAACCTGGCCCGAGAGGAACCGACCGATGCCGGTCTTGGCGGCCGCCACACCAGTGGTTGAAGTGGTGTACATTCGCAGCATGTAACCATCTCCTTCAAGCTAACTTCTTACCAATCCCGGAGTAATCGCTCAGCGCACCGGTCGCCCGATCTCCGTCAGGCCCGGCCCGAGCAAATCGCACCGGCGCGCCATTTTGTTCCAAGGGGCCGACGTGGGCAAGTCTGCACCCCTGTTGCGCCTCCGAACCAGGATATGACAGGTCGGTGATTACCCCTACTTTCCGTGCCTAGAGTGTCTTTTCAGCCCGTCGTCCTTGGCCTCCATTGCAGCCTGCATATTACTGAAATTAACCATTTTTTCAATTTATTTGGCGGCGGCCAATGGCAACCCGCGCACTTGCCGGCGTCGGCCGCCCGGACCCACGATCGCCGCTGATCCCCTGACCGGACCGCGGTCAGGGTACTCGAATTGACCGTTAGATAAGATGAAGATTGGCCTCCTATCAGGTTCAGGTAAGTAAATCGGTTTGCCGATGCGCTCGGCTGGATCGCGGTCATGGTCCGGGGCTCAGCCCGATGCCGCGGCGTCAAGCGGCGGCGTTGCGGCATCGGGGGGCGCCTCGCGCGCTGCCCGGCGCAGCACCAACGCCAGCATCGCCAGCAGCAGCAACGGCCAGGTCGGGATCCCGGCTTCCTGGGCCAAGCTCCAGGCGAGCACCGGCGCCGGCCAGAGCACCGCCATGGCCAGGCGCTCGCCGCGGAGCCAACCCGAAGCCCGAGCCCTCCAGAGGATCCAGGCGATGGGCAGCGCCAGAAGGGCGAGGTCGTAGAACTGGGCGTAAGGCGTGACCAGGGGGATCGCGAAAATCAGCGCCGAGGCGCGCAGCTCGGGCGCCGC
>JADFFP010000280.1 GCA_022568115.1 Pseudomonadota bacterium
TTGAGGCCGGAGCGGGAATCATGGAAATTTTCTACCTGGAAGACCAGGGATTGAGCCACAAGCAAGACAAATCTCCGGTCACCAGGGCTGACGAAAAAGCCGAGGAAATAATCCTGGCGACCCTTGAAAAACTGGCCCCGGGAGTCCAGGTGGTGGCGGAAGAGCTGGCCTATCGCGACGGCATTCCCGGGCACACCGGGGAGGAATTTTTCCTGGTCGACCCCCTCGATGGCACCAAGGAATTCTTGAACAAGCGCGACGCCTTTACCGTCAACATCGCGCTGATCCAGAGGGGCCGGCCGGTGCTCGGACTGGTGTATGCTCCGGCCCGGGACGCGTTTTATTACGGCGATTGCAACAACGGCGCTTATCTGATCCAGAAAGCGGGGGCGCCCCAGCCGCTCAAGGTCAGGCAGGCGGACCCTTCCAGATTGACCATCGTCGCCAGTCTTTCGCATCGCAACCGGGAAACCGATGATTACCTGGAAAACTACCCCGGGGCTGAGTTGGCCAGTATCGGCTCTTCTCTGAAATTCTGCCTGGTGGCGGAAGGCAAGGCCGATCTCTACCCGCGCCTGGGCCCGACCATGGAATGGGACACCGCTGCCGGGCAGGCGGTTCTGGAAGCCGCGGGGGGGAGTGTTTTCAACCCCGATGGCAGCCGGTTTCGCTATCATAAGCCGAAGTTCCGGAACGGACACTTCATCGCTCTCGGGGATGACTCTTTAAATTTTGTGAAATTCTAGCCAGCTAGGTTATTTAAATTTCAGCGGGCGGCCGCCGGGCTCGCCCTTGATTTCCCCGTCGCGCATGACCGGATGGCCCCTGAGGATGGTCATCACCGGTTTGCCGGAAATTTCCATGCCGTCAAAGGGTGACCACTTGCATTTGGATTTCAGCCAGCTTTTGTCGATCCGCCAGTGAGCCTTCAGGTCGACGATGGTAAAGTCGGCGTCCTTGCCCACCTCAATCGCCCCCTTGGTCTGGAGGCCGAATATTTTGATGGCGTTGACACTGGTCAACTCGACCAGGCGGCTGAGGTCCAGCTTGCCGGTAGCGGCATGGGTCAGCATCAGGGGAAGAAGGGTCTGGACGCCGGGCATGCCGGAAGGGCTGTCCGGGTACTTTTCATCCTTTTCCTCCAGCGTATGGGGCGCATGATCGGAGCCGATGACATTAACCACCCCTTCCCAGACCCCCATCCACAGCGCATCCAGCTGGGCTTTATCACGAATCGGCGGGTTCATCTGGGCATAGGTTCCGAGCCGCTGATAGCAATCCGGGGCATAAAGCGTCAGGTGCTGGGGGGTCACTTCGACCGTGGCGATATCCTGGAAGTGGGACAACAGATCAATCTCCTCGCCGGTCGTCACGTGCAGCACATGAACCGGCCGCTTGGCTTTGACCGCCAGTTTTAACAGCCGTTCGGTGGCAAGCAGCGCGCTTTTGACGTCGCGCCACACCGGGTGGCTGGCGGGATTCCCCTCAACGCGTTTCCCCAACCGGGCCTGGAGCCTGGCCTGGTCTTCGGAATGAACTGCAATGCGCCGGCTGCCCGATTGCAAAACTTTAAACACCGTCTCATCGTCGGAAACCAGCAGAGACCCGGTTGAAGCCCCCATGAACATTTTGACCCCGCAGCACCCGGGAAGACCCTCAAGGTGTTTCAGTTCCTCAATATTGTCGGGGCTGGCGCCAACGTAAAAAGCATGGTCGCACCACATCCGCCCGCGCGCCCGCGCCAATTTATCCTTAAGGCGTTTTTCATTGATGGTCGGCGGGTTGGTGTTGGGCATCTCGAAAACCGCGGTCACCCCGCCCATCACCGCAGCCAGTGAACCGGTGGCCAGGTCTTCCTTGTACCCCAGGCCGGGCTCGCGGAAATGCACCTGGGTGTCGATCACACCGGGCAGCACATGCAGCCCGCGGGCGCTCAGGATCCGGTCAGCATGTGCTTGTGACAGATCCCCCACCGCCGCCACCCGACCGGCGTTGACGGCGATATCGGCCTCACCGATTTTTTTATGGGTGACGCAGGTTCCGCCCCGGATTATCAGATCATATGTGCGCGTCATCTGGCTTGATTGTTCCCACCGCTGGTTTGAGTCTCTATTCTTTATCTTATTTCCAACCGCCTGGAAAATGCTACCCTTGACTTTAAGTTATTTTTACTTTCCTTGGAAAGGTTGGAGATTAGCCCATGAACGCCCTCAGCCTGAACAACCGAAGCGCAATCCGGATCAGCGGCAAGGATTCGCAGCATTTCCTCCAGGGCCTGATCACCGGCGACATCCGAAAAACAACCGCGCACCAGGCTA
>JADFFP010000281.1 GCA_022568115.1 Pseudomonadota bacterium
GGAGGAGCGTATTCCACCGGCATGAGCGCGTTGCCTCCACCGCGCCGCAGCAGCGGCTCGCCGTAGCGGAGTCCGGCGGGGGCGGGCAGCCAGCAGTAGCGGTCGCAGCCGGAGAAGCCGGCGACGTGATGGTAGACGACGTTTGGATAGGCGAAGCAGACGGCGAGCCCGCCCCGCGCCAGCAGGCGGCCGGTCTCGTCCAGGCGGTCACGCAGCAGCTCGCCGAGGCCGACGGTCTCCGGGCCTGCGAAGTGGGGCAGCTGGGCCGGCCCGGTCCGCAACCCGATTTCCGGAGGATGGGTGATCGCCCTCTACGTGGTGATGGGATTTGTCCTGGACCCGATGCCCGAGCATTTTTACCGGCCACGGCCGGCCCCGGAACCGGAACGCCCCTCCAGACGCGAGCGGCGGCGCGAACGAAGGGAACAGCGCAGAGACCGCCGTTACTGGCAGCGTACCGAACCGTCCCAGCCCGATTACGACACCCGCGACGTCAGGCGGCGCTATCAGACCATCGAACAGCGCCTTCGGAACCTGGAAGCGTACATGACATCAAAGAAATTCCGGCTTGACCGGGAACTCAGAGGACTTGAAGACTGATCCCCATCCCAACCTCCCTTAAAGCAAAGGTTTCAGGTTCTCAAAATACCAAACAGGCCCCGGCCCTCTCCCGGGGCCTGTTTTTATCCCATGTCTGTTTTTATGCTATAATATTGACAAACCAGGGTGTACCCCTCACATCAGAGCAATATGGACATGCAAATACATACCCCCCTCAAGGGCACAACGCTTGAGAATGTGCTCGAGACCTTTGAGGTGCTCGAGGACTGGGAAGACCGTTACCGTTACCTGATCGAGCTGGGCCGCAAGCTTCCCCCCTACCCGGAAAAGGCCCGGACCGAAGCGCACAAGGTCCGGGGCTGTGTCAGCCAGGTGTGGCTGAACCCCCATTTCAGTGATGACACTCCGCCGCTTTTCACCTTTGACGGCGATAGTGACGCCCATATTGTCCGCGGCCTGGTGGCCCTCATGATGCTGCTTTTCAGCGGCAAAACATGTGAGGAAATTCTTAGCACAGACGCCAAGGCAATTTTGCAACAACTGGGTTTGTCCAAACACCTCTCGCCGATGCGCACTAACGGGCTCTACTCAATGCTTGGGCGCATCCAGGACCTGGCCCAGGCTGCTGCATAAAAAAAGGGCCCCAATATTGAGGCCCTTTAATTTTCCTTTTAATCCCCGATCAGGTCAAACCGGAAATAATGATAATAATCAACACCACCGGGCATACATATTTCACCAGCACGTGCCAGACCTCGAAAATGCCGCCTTCGGGCAAACCCATTTCGTCGCGCATATCTTCCCTGAGCACTACCCAGCCCGCAAAGATGGCCAATAACAGGCCGCCTACCGGCATAATGATGCTGCTGACAGTAAAGTCGATCAGGGTATAGAAAGTGGCCGGATTTCCATTCACTTCGGTAATACCGACAAATCCAAGCGGCATTAAATCAGCCCATTCATTGTAGGAAAAGACCGACAACAGGCCAATGACAAAGGCCGCCCCGCCGGCAAAGAGTGCCGACTTCCACCGGTTCATACCCTGTTTTTCCTCGAAGTATGAGACCGCCGGTTCCAGCAGCGAAATCGAAGACGTAATCGCGGCAATCGCCAGCAGGATAAAGAACAGGGTGCCGAAAATCGCCCCGCCGGGCATCGCGCCAAAGGCGATCGGCAGGGTCTCAAAAATCAGGCTGGGTCCCTGATCAACTTCAAGCCCGTAAGCAAAAACCAGCGGGAAAATGGCCAGGCCGGCTATCAGCGCCACCCCGGTGTCGGAAGCGGCGATAATTCCGGCTGATTTATGAATGCTGATGTTTTTAGGCAAATACGCCCCGTAAGCCAACATGGTGCCAACCGTCAGGCTTAGGGAAAAGAACGCCTGTCCAACCGCCGCCAAGACAGTTTCACCGGTCACTTTGGAAAAATCCGGCGTAAACAGATACGTAACGGCTTGGGCGAATTCACCGGCCGCCATGGCATATCCAACCAGCACCAGAAGGATCAGGAAAAGAGCCGGCATAAGGTAAGTGACCGCCTTCTCAAGGCCGGCGTTAATACCCCGCGCAACAATGAAAACGGTAAAACCGATAAAAACCAGATGCCAGAAAATCATTACCGCGGGTTCGCCGAACAACCCGTTGATTTCACCCGCGGACTGGACGCGAACCGCAGCATTGGCCGCATCACCGGTGAGCGCCGCCACACTGGGGTCGGCCCAGAAACCGGCGACGTGCGCCGGCGCCTCCCGGACCGCG
>JADFFP010000282.1 GCA_022568115.1 Pseudomonadota bacterium
ATTTTCAAATTGCGATAAGCAAAATGCCGGCCTGCATAGATTTTGATTCCAAACCGGGCGAAACGTTCCTGTGCACGGCGCATATAATCCAGGTCGCCGTTGGTTCCGAAGATGACGCCGGCCCAGCGCAGACCGATCTGTTTGAGCAACAGCAGATCGGTATCGCTGATGTCCGCCGAGACGCGGCGTGCGATCTTGAGGTTGTCGGGATCGTATTCGCCGATGACTTTCTTTCGTTTCCCGGATGCTGAGAGCGTTGTGTTTGTGTCATCAGCCCGCTCTTCAGACGAAAATCCTGTTGCCAGCAACGCTCCTGCTGCACCGGCAACGAGCGGGGCTTTGATAAAATTTCTTCGACTCGTCTTGCCGGTCGCCTGCGGATTGTGTTTTGAATTGCTGTTCATGAGAATCTCCTTGCGGGTTTCAGTAGCGGAAAATGATCGGAGAAGTTGAGCAGCATTATAATCATAACTGAGTCGGGATGTCATACGCATCGGAGAATTAGCAGCCCGCGCCAGATCCCTGGGATTTTAGAAATCCCAGGGATCTTTCTAAGGTATCGATGGATCTCACTCTTTCAATGTGACCGATTCAACGTGACCAAACGAAAACAGCACCGCTTTGGGGCGGTGCTGTTTTGGGTTTTTGCTTTGACTGTGGCGTGGAATGTTACGAAGCGGGCCTTACTTTTTCGTTCTCAGTTTCCAGCCGTTGTGCTGAGTTGACTTTGATGCACCAAAGGGCCGAACAGTTTATCGATGCGGTATTTCGCTTTTCCCGATCGGTCCAGAGAGCCGGAATCGACCCTGCCTTCCAGATACGCAACGTCATCGTTTTGGAACTTGTTCAAATCCGGATGGTCGATCAACGTGATGCTGCCGCCGAATCGATCTTTTTGATCCGGCGTCAGACTGTAAATAATATGCCAGGTTTGGTCCTGTTCGTCGAAATCAATTTTGCCGCGCAGCCATTGGTAGTTTTTACGGTCGTAATCATAGGGATTCAGTTGTTCCGTTTCGCCACCGGCCGTTACGATGTTTCCCGAATCAACGGTCACGGGAATCGGAGTCACGAATCCGTTATCGCTTCTGTTACTCGATTCGAATTCCAATGAAGCAAGTCGCGGTCCCTCTGGAGTCGGAACTGTTGAGGCGTCCGTGTTTCCGAACGGAGATTCGCTCTCTGATCCGGCCGGTGAGATTTTCTCTCCGTTTTCCGGATCGAGATGATCCGGATGGGGAACAGGGTTGTCATTGAGTGGTTTGGGAACGCCGTCACGAATCGGATCGTACGGAGGGGCATCGGACTGTGAGGAGTGAGCGCTTCCGAAAGGTGATCGCAATGTTTGACTGTCGCCCGGAATCACGGGAGTCCCATAGGCCGGAACTCCCGGAATCACGGTTGGTGCAGGAGCACCGAACTGCACACCCGGTTGAGGTCCACCCCCTCCTCCTTGAATATGCGCACCTGTTCCTCGCCGACGCGCCCGGGCGAGTAGGTGTGAGTGGATATGGGCACGCCGGTCTGTTGGTGAGCTCTGGCCACCGCCCGGAGAAGGATTTCGCCCACGTCCGTCACGCCTCCTCTGTCGGTGGCGGCCTTGATGATGCCAGCCTTGATGTCCGTGCCCTCGATCCCTTCCTGGGTCTCCCTGACGTACAGGGGCGCGATCATGTCCGGCGTGGAGGTGGCGAACTCTCTGGGGGGCGTCAGCCAGGTGCCGGTTGTGGCGATGATGCGGACGCCGCTCTTTTGGGACACCTCTTCCAGTAGGCGCACGTCCCGGCCCAGGTCGAAGGGCGCCATGTCCATCAGAGTGCGGAGACCTTCGCCGTAGCACTCCTTCAAGTGGGACACCGCCGTTTCGATGGTGCCCTGGCGGTCGATGAACTCCGGGTACACCTCCTTCATCCCCGCCGATGTGCTGAGGACGTGCTCGTGGACCAGGGTGTACCCCAGGTCGGCGGTGTCCAGAGGCCCGGTGACCGTGTTGACTGTAGCCATGAATTGGAGGCTCCTTTCGATGTTGGGCCGCGACTCCTGTACCTAACACAAGTGCAACTGAGGCTAACTGTGCCAGAGGAGGGGGAAGAATGCAACCGCTATACGAGGCTTGTCAATACCAGGAATAACCGTATAACATGCACCAGTCCGACAGCCACCGGTCATAGACAGGAGTTTCAAGAATCAGTCCCTCCCAGTTGTACTGCGGGCTAAATATAATGGTTGGTAGCCGGTATCCAGGAACAGGAGCTATAAAGTGCCACTGGTCATAGGCATCACTGGGGCCATTGCCACGGGGAAGGGCCTGG
>JADFFP010000283.1 GCA_022568115.1 Pseudomonadota bacterium
AAAATTCGCCATATCCTGGGCGCCAGAAAGGCGCTTTTGCCTGACAACATTAAAGCCCGGAAAGCCCAGGAAACCCGGAAAACCTCCCCGGAAAGGCTGGGGGTAAACACCAACCGCCTGATTCTTATCTTCTTGCTGGGAGTGGCCATCACCACGGTCGGCGTTGTCATGCTTTTTTCCGGGGGGGAAATGCCGTTCAGGAAACAATTAATCTGGTGGATGAACCTTTTTACCGGGTCAATGCTTACTGGTCTCGGGCTCTATGGCCTTCGCCGGAAAAAACCCAAAGATCCCAGGGCCTGAACCCTAATCCGCCAGGATTTTCGCGTGATGATCAAAGTGGTCGGCGATAAAGGTCGAGATATAATAATAACCGTGGTCATACCCCCGGTGGCGGCGGAGGTTTAAGGGATATCCAGATTTCCTGGCCCCGTCCGCCAGCAGGTGGGGAAGCAGCTGGACTTCCAGCCATTCGTCGTCCATCCCCTGGTCAACCAGAATTTCAGGCCTCGATGTGGCGTTCCTGACCTTGGATATGACTTGTGAGGCGTCATATTTCTCCCACGCGCTCTGGTCCTCGCCGAGATAATGGCTGAACGCCTTCTGTCCCCAGGGACATTTCATTGGCGCTGAAATTGGCGAAAAAGCGGAAATGGATTTATAAATTTTTGGATTTCTGATGCCGATCGTCAGCGCCCCGTTGCCGCCCATGGAATGGCCGAACAGCCCCTGCTTTTTCTTATTTCCCGGAAAGTTTGAAAAGACTGCTTTTTGCAGGTCCCTGATCACATAATCGTACATGTGGTAATGCTTTTTCCAGGGGATCCGGGTGGCGTTCAGGTAAAATCCGGCGCCCACCCCAAAATCCCAGTCATCCTCCTCGCCGGCCAGTTTACACTCCCTGGGACTGGTGTCGGGGTTGACCAGCATAAACCCGTGTTCGGTAGCCAGCCGCTGGGCGCCGGATTTGATCATAAAGGTCTCTTCGTTGCAGGTCAGGCCGGAAAGAAAGGTCAGCACCGGGAACGGCCCGTCGCCGGCGGGAACGAAAACAGAAAATTTCATGGTGCACCGGGTGGCCGTGGAAAAATGGCTGACAATCACCATGTGGCCGCCAAAACAACGGCGCTCGGAGACCAGGCTTAATTTTGTAGACATCTAGGGCCTGAACCCAATTACCGGGTGGAACTGTGTTGGTGCTGATTTCCCCGCAGAACAGGAAAAAATTGCCGGCGATATGGTGTATCGGCGAAAATATTTTACGCATTCTGAGGGGACATCAGCCCAATCCTTACCGGACCGCGCCCAAATCGGGCGGGATGGCGTCGAAACCGCCTCAAATAGATGGCTATTTTTCATCGTCTTCTCCTGATCCTGACCGATTTTGGCGCCAATATTTTCTGCGGCACAGTCCTCATCGGTAGTTGATTCCAGACCCTAAAATATCACCACGCTTCTAATCGATTCACCCTTGCTCATCAAATCGAAGGCTTTGTTTATATCATTCAGCGGCATGGTATGGGTAATCAAATCGTCGATATTGATTTTTCCTTCCATATACCAGTCGACAATTTTAGGAACGTCAGTGCGCCCTTTGGCGCCGCCGAACGCGGTTCCGCGCCAGACCCGGCCGGTCACCAGCTGGAACGGCCGGGTCGAAATTTCCTCGCCAGCGCCGGCGACGCCGATGATGGTGCTCTCCCCCCAGCCCTTGTGACAGCATTCCAGCGCCTGGCGCATCACCTTGACGCTGCCGATGCACTCAAACGAATAATCGACCCCGCCATCCGACCGGTCAATCACCGCAGCGGTGACCTCGTCCTCAACCGCGGCATTGATAAAATCGGTCATGCCGAACTTTTTCGCCATCGCCTCACGCCCCGGATTGATATCGATGCCGATAATCTGCCGGGCGCCCACCATGCGCGCTCCCTGGACCACATTCAAGCCGATCCCGCCGAGGCCGAACACGGCCACCGTCGAACCCTTCTCAACCTTGGCGGTGTTGATCACCGCGCCGATCCCGGTGGTGACCCCGCAGCCGATGTAGCAGACCTTGTCGAACGGCGCATCCTTGCGGATTTTGGCGAGCGCGATTTCCGGCAGCACGGTAAAGTTCGAGAATGTCGAACAGCCCATGTAATGGTGGATCATCTTGCCGTTCAGGGAAAAGCGGCTGGCGCCGTCAGGCATTACGCCGCGCCCTTGCGTTTCGCGAATCGCCTGGCACAGGTTGGTTTTGCCGGATAAGCAGTATTCGCATTTGCCGCATTCCGGGGTGTAAAGCGGGATCACATGATCGCCCG
>JADFFP010000284.1 GCA_022568115.1 Pseudomonadota bacterium
ACTGTCCTCGCCCGCTTTCAAAACACTCAGCGCGTCCATACTCCCGGCCGGATCGGTTGACAACAGGGGCAGGGCCTCCAGTGAATCAAGTGTAGAGCGCCAAAGATACCCGTTTACGCCAATCGCCTGGGTCATATTTTCTTGTATCCTGATGCGCTCTGGCTTGTTCTTCTTGAAAATACCGCAGCCGGAGAGCAATAAAACCAGGGCAAGAGCGCCGATGAAAGCCGTTTTTTTATTCATGTTCCTTGGTGTCCTTGTTTTCACCCGAGAGACTTAAGTGAGGCTGTTTGCTGCCTTTGCGAACTTTTATAGCCGCCAAAATTAAGTCTGACCAGTCCCTTTCATGCTTTATGTTTCTGATCCTTGTGACCGAAAAGGCACAATTAAGAACTGGAATTGGTCAAATTTGCGTGATTTACCCCCCATTTTGCCTTGCAAAAATGGGCCGTTTGCCAGTATTCATGGTAAACAGTGCGATTTTGTGGTAACAAAGTTGCAGAGATTCGTTTTTTTCTGTGGGGAAGGGAGAGACGGGTCCGGTGGGCTTTGCACGTTAAATATAGAGATTGTAAAGAAAAAGCCTGAAAAAAAATGAAAGCGCCCTTGAAATATATCGGTTTGGCAATTTTGGCGGCTTTTATCGCTTCGCCGGCGAAGGCGGGTGATTCCCCGCGCTTTTCTGCTGATGATTTTCTCAAAGAATGGACCGTCTTCCTGAATGAGGAAGAGGAAAATTCCGCCAAGGATACGGGCCGGGTAAATCTCAATGCTCCGGAAATGGAAAAAGAAGGGAAAGAGGCGGGCTTTATCTATTTTAACACCGAGGGCCTTTCTGTGGCCGCCACCACCCCCTTAAGTTTACAAAACCAGAGTGAAGCGACGGCACAGTTTACACCGAGAAAAACATCGCTCAGCACCAATCTGGAAAATATTGTCCTACCCGGCGAAAGCTGGCTGCTGAACTCTTTTACTCCGCGCTATGTGGGAACTGCCCTCAGTTTCAGCACCGCTTCTGATGGATCAGATGGGGAGAACGATTCAAAATTTGATTTTTCACTTTCTTCGCAAGTCACCAGCCGGCAAACCAATATCTTCGGGGCGGTTAACAATGATTATGTCCTGGAGGCCCTGAACCGCCAGGTCTATGATGTCGGTGTTACGGTCGGGTATTCAGGGTTTAGCCTTGCTGCCAGCCTGCGCGGGGAGGAGGGCGCATACTTCAAGGGCATCGCCGGATATGACGTTGGTTTTTCCTACAACCGTCCGACCTGGTCCACAAGTCTTCTGGTGGGGGAATACCGTCAGGGTAACAATCTGCTGCTAGGCCTGAGCAATGGACTATATGACGACCGGTTCTTTGCGGTGGAATTTGGCGCTGCTTACAAAATGGCTCCCTGGTTCCAGTTTGTCGGTTCGTTCCGCTATTACGAAGATGCTAATTTGATCCTGCTTGACCCGACCGCAATTTCCACAACCCGGATGTTCTATCTGGGCACCAAGCTGAACTTCTGACCGATTATTTCATAAACAGTGAAATGCCGGCCATGCCGGCCATTTTTTTTAGTGGCGGCAAGCGTTTAATGGTTTGGGCCGTTATCCCCCCCAGCACATAAAAGGGCAACGGAGAGGCGGCGGCCAGGCGCTGCAGACGGTGAATGCCAAGGCCTGAGCGCCCCTTGTGGCTTATTGTTTCAAAGGCCGGGGCAATCAGGGCGGCATCCGCGCCAATTGCCACCGCCCGCCGCAAGGCACGGACGCCATGAGCAGAGACGGTTAATATTTGCCGGTCAGCCAGGCCGGTTGTTCCCGGATGGCGCATCAGCGCCCACTCGGGAAGGTGCAAGCCGTCGGCGCCAGCTTTTCGTGCCAGAACCGGATCCCCGGCAACCAGAAAAATGAGGCCCTTTTTTCTGCAAAGCTCGGCCAGGCTGGACGCCAGTTGCTCCCTGCCCGGGTGTTGATAGTCCCTGAAAATTACCCCGCAATCCTCCGGCAGGGTTTCGATCACTTCTGTCGGGTCCGGGCAGCGCTTTTCATCCGTCATAAAAAAGGCTGCGGGCAAAGAGGTCCGGCAATGAGCATATGGGAAAGTATCTGGCATAGTTCTTTTTTAAAAGAAACGGGTTTCCAAAGAAACATACAAAACCTAAAACAACAAAAGAAAGTGCTAACCAACCCCGGACACACCATGATCAACATCAGGGAAAATCTAGAAAATATAAAAACGGCATTGGCTGTGGCAGCCCAGCAATCCCCCACCAAGACCACTCCGGTGCTGGTTGCTGTCAGCA
>JADFFP010000285.1 GCA_022568115.1 Pseudomonadota bacterium
GTTACCTGGGCCTGACACCCCTGATCCTGCTTCTGATTTCAGCCCTGTTCGAGCGCCAGCGGAGAATATTCCTGCAAGGCTCTTTCGTGACCGAAATTTTCATATTTCTGTTCTTCAGTCTGGCGGTATCGGTGTTATACTGGATTTTGACGAGCTTTATTGAGGCCCAGTTTATCCCGGGCCTGCCATTCTTTATTCAGGGGCTGATTACAGCGCTGGTGTTCCCGCTGTATGTTTTTTTGATCGGGCGCATCAACAAAAGGTTTTCGAGGTAAGGGCAGGGCAATGGCATTCGAATCAGAAAACGACCGCTATCGGCGCTTCACCCGGCGCTCGTTTCTGCTGGCCTCGGCCCAGGGGTTGCTGGTGACCGGGCTTTTGGGGCGGCTTTATTATCTCGGCGTGGTTGAAAGTTCACAATACAAGACCATGGCGGAAGACAACCGCCTCAGTCTTCGCCTGATCGCACCGGTGCGGGGCAAAATATTCGACCGCCATGGAAATCCGCTGGCGATCAACCAGAAAGATTTTCAGGTGCACCTGATCCCCGAGGCCGCACATGACGTCAAGACGACCCTGTCCGCGCTTGGCAAGATCGTCAATGTTTCCGATCAGGAAATTGAAAATATCCTGAAAAAAATCAGCCGCCAACCCGGTTTTGTCCCGGTCAAGGTAGCCGAAAACCTGAGTTGGAAGACCTTCTCGAGGGTCAATGTGGAAATGCCCAACCTTCCGGGCATCCAACCGGTGGAGGATAAAATCCGCTTTTATCCGGAAGGGGCCATGACCCCGCATATGATCGGCTATGTCGGCGCGCCCAATGGGGATGGGGTCCGCCGCGACCCGGTCCTGCAGCTTCCCGGTTTTAAAATTGGCGTGACCGGCTTTGAAGAAAGCCTGGATGACAACCTTCGCGGCATCGCCGGCACCAGCCGGGTTGAGGTCAATGCCTACGGCCGGGTGGTGCGCGAAGTGTCCCGCCAGGAAGGCCGCGAAGGCGATTCTGTCACCCTGACCATTGATCTGGATTTGCAGCGCTATGCGGCCGAACGCCTGGGGGACGAAAGCGCCGCGGCGGTGGTCATGGATATTCACTCCGGGGATGTGCTGGCGGCGGTCTCAATCCCCAGCCTCAACCCCAACGATTTCAGCTTTGGCATCAGCCAGAAAAAAATGGATGAGCTGAACAACAATCCCAAGAAACCCTTCGTGAACAAGTTTCTATCCGGCCAGTACCCGCCCGGGTCGACCTTCAAAATGGTGGTCGCCCTGGCGGCGCTGAAGGCCGGCGTCATCGATGAAAAGGAAAAAATACCCTGCACTGGCAAAATAGAGCTGGGCGACAGCACCTTCCACTGCTGGAAAGAGGAAGGGCATGGCCGCCTGGCGCTGGTCAACGCCATCGCCCGGTCCTGTGACGTCTATTTTTATGAGATCGCCGGGCGGGTCGGGATCGACAAGATCGCGGAGATGGCGCACCGCCTGGGGCTGGGTGAGACTTATGAAATCGGCCTGAATGGCCAGGCCGAAGGGCTGATCCCGACCCGCGACTGGAAATGGGCGTATTACGGGACCAGCTGGCAAAAAGGCGACACGTTGATCTCCGGCATCGGCCAGGGGGCGGTTCTGGCGACCCCGTTGCAATTGGCGGTGATGACTGCACGGCTGGCCCACGGGGCTGAAGCGGTCAACCCGAGACTGATTTATTCGATCGGCAACGAGAGCGGCTACCGGTCGCGGTTCGAGCCCCTGAACCTGAACCGGAAGCACTTGAGGCTGATCCGTGAGGGGATGGAAAAGGTTCATCAGGAAGGCGGAACCGCATATCTTTCCCGGTTGCTGGGCAAGGGGATGTCGATGGCCGGAAAAACCGGAACCTCCCAAATTGCCGGCAACAACGGTAAATATGAAATCGGCGAAGGGTCGACCATCACTTCCTTTGTCGGCTATGCTCCGGCGCTTGAGCCCAAATTTGTGATGCTGGTCAAATTCGACCGCCCGCGCATCGGCAAAGAAACCTGGGGATCAACCACCGCAGCCATTTCGTTCAGACGCATTGCTGAGTTTTTGATGGATTATTACAATATTCAGCCTTCTACTTAAAAACTCGAAATCCGAATATCGAAATCCGAAACAATATCGAAATTCAAATGAACAAATTTTCAAAACTTTATTGGTTTGAAATTAATATTCAAAATTAAAGAGTTTTGATCATTGTTTTGATCATTTGAGTTTTAAACATTTAAATTTTTTTCGAGTTTCGAGTTTCGAATTTCGGATTTAATAGACGAAT
>JADFFP010000034.1 GCA_022568115.1 Pseudomonadota bacterium
CATCCACAAGCGCGATTTGCACCGGCTGCATTTCGACGCCTGGAAAAAAGGCGTGAAAAGCCTTTATTACTGCCGCTCCAAGTCGATCCAGCGGGCCGAGGTTGTGAACCATGCCGAAAACGGGGTGAAAAATATCGCTGCGGCTGGCAACGGCATTGGCGTCCCCAAGCCCGACGATATCCAAATCCCGATGATGGCGGCGCCGGATAACCCGGACCAGGAAGAGGACCAGTACGAAGAATGTCTGGTGTGTCAATAGAGGACTATGGAAGCTAAAGCGAAGATCAAGGATCAGGCGATGGGTGCGGTAGCAGTAGCAAATCTGATGAGCGATAATGTGGTTTACAAACCTTTCCGCTACCCCTGGGCCTACCAGGCGTGGCTGACCCAGCAGCGTATCCACTGGCTGCCCGAGGAAGTGCCGTTGGCCGATGACGTCAAGGATTGGCGCAACAAGCTGACGAAGGAAGAACGCAACTTACTGACCCAGATTTTCCGCTTTTTCACGCAGGCCGATATCGAGGTCAACAACTGCTACATGCAGCACTACACCAGGGTTTTCAAGCCGACCGAAGTGAAGATGATGCTGGCCGCCTTCTCGAACATCGAGACCATACACATTGCCGCCTATTCGCACCTGCTGGACACTCTCGGCATGCCCGAGAGTGAATATTCCGCGTTCCTGAAATACAAGGAAATGAAAGACAAGTACGATTACATGCAGCAGTTCAATGTCGAAACAAAGCCCGATATCGCCAAAACACTGGCGGTCTTCGGCGCCTTTACCGAGGGTCTGCAGCTGTTTGCCTCCTTCGCCATGCTGCTGAACTTCCCGCGCTTTAACAAAATGAAGGGCATGGGCCAGATCGTCTCGTGGTCGGTTCGGGATGAAACCCTGCATTGCCAAAGCATCATCAAGCTGTTCCGCACCTTTTGTCATGAAAACCCGGAGATTTGGACCGAAGCGTTTCAGCAGGAACTTTATGCCGCGTGCGAGACCATCGTCAGCCACGAGGACGCCTTCATTGACCTGGCGTTCGAGATGGGTCCGGTAGAGGGGTTGGCGCCCGGGGAGATTAAAAGCTACATTCGCTATATCGCCGACCGCAGACTTTTGCAGCTTGGCCTGCAGCCGATCTACAGGTTAGAGAAAAATCCGCTGCCATGGCTCGACGCCATGCTGAATGCGGTCGAGCACACCAACTTTTTTGAAAACCGGGCAACCGAATATTCAAAGGCCGCGACTCAAGGGTCTTGGGAGGAAGCCTTCGATTAATCCAGCTAAAAAAAACATAGTTCTTCCTCTGCGGGGAAATCCTTTCTGCCTTGCTAGCCGTCTGAATACGTTCAAAAAAGGGTTTCCCCGCTCTTTTATTCAAAAGGGAAAAAGCAAGAGGCGTTCCGGGGGATGGAACGCCTCTTTATATTTGGGACGATAAGTTGAAGGGCAGGGGTGGGCCCCTCAATGGGAATTAAACATGCGTCCCGTTTCGAACCACACTGATGCGGGGGAAATTTTCCCGGACACGGTCATGCCGATTGCCCTGACTTGAGGGAGAGAGGAAACAGAGAGAGTCATTAAAAGGGCAAAAAACAATCCAAATCCGGACATTTATTTTTCTCCTGATCGGTGATGATTCGTCCCTAAAATACCAAAATCACCCTGAACGGAAACTGAGCAAGCTGTTCATGTTCGGTTCATGTCGAATTTAAGAAAAAACGGGGCCCCGGAAAGGGCCCCGGTTCCGGGCGGTGTTCAGGGAAAGACCCCGCCCTTAATGGTATCTGCGTTTGCCGCGGTTTCCGTAGCGCCCAGGGATTTCGATGTGCGCGACAGACAGTGCGACCTGCTGGTAAGCTTCCAGCCTGAGTACGCGCTCGATATTTGCGTAACCGCTCCGGCCCCAGGTATAAGCGTAACCATTACCGGTCACGGTCTCGAGCAACACCCCAAAAATCCCGATTGCCAGTTGGGCTTTTTCGATCTTGCCGCCCGAGTTGTTGTAAGAGCCGTAGCGGCGGCTTAAGGGCTGGGATACTTCGCCATAAGCGCGGTCGCGGTAAAGCGTTTTGCCTGCCGCCCTGACGCGGATTTTGTAATCGTATTCCATCACCGCATAACCGCTGCGGTAACCCCTGTGGGGCTGGTCATAAATTTCCACGCGCGACAGATAGCCGTTGACCGAAACCGTGACGTCGGCGTAGCGCGGGGAGGTGACGAGGTTGACGTAAGGGTTATAGCGCACCAGGTAAGAGCCAATGACCTTCCCAAGCCGGGAATCGTGGCCGGCATCAACGTAAACGTCGACCACCTGTTTGCCGTATCCGCGGCCGCGGCCGGATTTAGGATCGGCCAGCGCTTCGGTTGCGGCCAGGCCGGCGGCCAATGATCCCAAAGCCAGTGCGGAGAACATATAAGTTTTGAATTTGGTCATCGTGCTTCTCCTATCCTTTATTGTTCTTGGAATAAGAAGAATACCAAACCCCGCCTGAACGATCGCTGAGCGGGCCATTCACTCGCGGTTCAGCGAAACCGGGCGGAAATAAGGCAAGGCGGGGGTGGGAAGGATCAGTCGATCAGGCCGAGGCTTTTGCCCCGATCGCTGTAATTGGTGGAGCCGATGTCCTTTTCGTTCTGGGCTTTTCTGGCTTCCAGAGGTTTTTTCAAAACCGCTTCCAGACGCACGGCATAGACCTGGTCGTGGGGATCGACGCCCATGGCGTGAACCATGCGGTTCATGTAATTGAAAAGACTGGCGACTGCGGCGGCATCATAGACCGCCTGCTCCGGCCAGCCGGCCTCGAGGATGGCCCCGGTATCCGCTTTTTCTATTTTTTCATGATCCAGGGTCAGCTTCCGGGCGTATTTCAGGACCGGAACCATTTTATCCGGGGCGCCTGAGGCATCGATATCCTCAACCAGCCGGTCAAACAGAGTGGGGTCAACCCCGTAAAAAGCGGCGTAAACCCGGTGTGAATTAAAACAAAACCGGCAGCCATTCAGCCTTGAGACAAAAGCCGCGATCATCTCCCGCTCGCCGATGGTCAGCGGCGAGGGGCCGCGCAGGATCACGTCATGGAATTCCATCAGCGGCTTTATCCCTTTGGGAAAAGCCCTGAAGGCGTCCGCCAGATGAACGGTTTCCGGAAAAGAAGGCAGAAAAGGCATTAATTTTCCCTTTGTGATTGAGGACATGAGCTAGGTCAGGCGGCCGTGACAATGTTTGTATTTTTTTCCCGACCCGCACGGGCACAGGGCATTGCGCGCCATGCGGCCCCAGGTAGAGGGATCTTCCGGGTCCATTTTCACGGCTTTTTTCCTTGAGATTATGGTCCCGGAAGGCGCTACCTGGCCCGGCTTTGGCCCGGGCGGCCGGGCTTCATTTTCACCGGTGAGCGGGTTAATGTGCTGCGGACGCATTTCCTGCTTTTTGGGTTTCAAAGACAGCGGCCCGCGCTCGATATTGATGGCGATATGGGCCAGGATTTCGGAAACATGCTCCCGGACCTGAGTCAAAAGCCCCTCAAACATGGAAAACGCCTCGGTCTTGTATTCGTTCAAGGGGTCGCGCTGGCCGTAGGCCCTTAAAGCGACCACGCGGCGCAGGTGATCGAGTGAGGAAAGGTGTTCTTTCCAGTCGTGATCCAGAGTGCGCAACAGGAACGTTTTTTCAACATAACACCATTCCTTTTCACCATAGAGTTCGACCTTGGTGGCGACCTGCTTGTCGGTCTCGGCAATGATGCGCTCGGTCAGGATTTGTTCCTCAACCCCTTCTTCTTCCATCCATTTGCTAAAGGGCAGGTCGAGGTTGAAAATGCGCTTGACCCTGACGCCCAGGCCTTTGATGTCCCATTCTTCCGGATACGATTTCGGCGGAATGTGGGCTATAACCATGTCCTCGACCGTCTCATGGCGCATGTCGGCGACTGTATCCGAAACCACCTCCGCGTCCATGATCTCAAGGCGCTGTTCGTAGATGACCTTCCTTTGGTCGTTCATGACGTTGTCGTATTTCAAAAGATTTTTGCGGATGTCGTAATTGCGGGCTTCGACCTTTTCCTGGGCTTTTTCAATCGCCTTGTTGATCCACGGGTGAATAATCGCCTCGCCTTCCTCGATCCCCATCTTGAGCAGCATCGAATCCATTTTCTCGGGTCCGAAGATACGCATCAAATCGTCCTGTAACGACAGGTAAAACTTTGACCTGCCGGGGTCTCCCTGGCGTCCGGAACGGCCCCTCAGCTGGTTGTCGATGCGCCGGCTTTCATGGCGCTCGGTGCCGATCACGTAAAGGCCGCCGGCCTCCAGCACTTTGTTTCTATTGGCGGCGATATCGGCTTCAATCTCCTTGACGGCCTGTTCGCGCTTGGCTTCGTCCTCGATCGGGTCGGCTTCAGTCTTGATGCGCATCTCAAGGTTGCCGCCGAGCTGGATATCGGTCCCGCGCCCGGCCATGTTGGTGGCGATTGTCACCGTCCCCGCGCGCCCGGCCTGAGAGATGATCGCCGCCTCCTGCTCGTGATAGCGGGCGTTCAGGACGTTGTGGCGAATTTTCTTTTTCTTCAGGATTTTCGAAAGGTCTTCTGATTTTTCGATCGAAATGGTGCCCACCAGCATCGGCTGGCCTTTTTTCTGGCAGGTGGCTATTTCTTCGACCAGGGCCTGGTATTTTTCCTTCTCGGTGCGGTAAAACTCATCGTTTTCATCGTCGCGGATAACCTCAACGTTGGTCGGGATTTCAACAACGGTGAGACCGTAAATATCGGCCAATTCCTGGGCTTCAGTGGCCGCGGTCCCGGTCATCCCGGCCAGTTTCGGGTACATGCGGAAATAATTCTGGAAAGTGATTGAGGCCACGGTCTGGTTTTCCGGCTGGATCGGCACCCCTTCTTTGGCTTCAACCGCCTGGTGCAGGCCGTCCGACCAGCGCCGGCCTTCCATCATGCGGCCAGTGAATTCGTCAATGATTATCACCTTGCTGTCCTTAACGATATAATCGGTGTCGCGGGTGAACATGTTCTGGGCCTTCAGGGCCACGTTCACATGGTGGACCACCTCGGTGTTTTCGTAATCGTAGAGGTTGTCAGATTTCAGCAGGTCCGCTTTCAAGAGCAGCTGCTCGATCACCTCAATCCCCTCCTCGGTCAGGGCGATGGTGCGGTTCTTTTCCTCTTTCTCAAAATGGTCCTTTTTCAGTTTCTGGATCAGGCGGTCGACGGTGGTGTAGAGGTCCGATTTGTCCTGGGTCGGGCCTGAGATAATCAAGGGGGTGCGCGCTTCATCAATGAGAATGCTGTCGACCTCGTCAATGATGGCGAAATTGAAATCCCGCCGGACCATTTCGGCCCTGGAAAAGGCCAGGTTGTCGCGCAGATAATCGAATCCCAGTTCGTTGTTGGTGGTATAGGTGATGTCCGAGCTATAGGCCTCCTTGCGCTGCTGGTTAGTGAGCCCCGGGACAATGACCCCGACGCTTAAACCCAGGAAATTATAAATCTGGCCCATCCATTCGGCGTCACGGCGGGCCAGGTATTCGTTGACGGTGACGATATGGACGCCCTTTTCAGGAATGGCGTTCAGATATGCTGACAGGGTCGAGACCAGGGTCTTGCCCTCACCGGTTTTCATTTCGGCAATCTCACCCTTGTGGAGGACGATCCCGCCGATGATCTGGACATCAAAATGGCGCTGGCCAAGGGTCCTCTTGGCGGCCTCCCTGACCGTGGCGAAGGCCTCGGTCAGAAGGTCATCCAGAGTTTCGCCGGCCTTGTAGCGGCGCTTGAATTCGGCTGTTTTTACCTTGATCTGGTCGTTTGAGAGCTTCTCGAATTTTGGCTCCAGAGCATTAACGTCATCCACGGCCTTTTGATGCCCGCGGATAACGCGCTCATTGGTGGTGCCAAACACTCTTTTGGCCAGCAAACCGAGGGCTTTCATGTATTCCCTTTCAATAGAATCCGATCGCATAAGGAACGGATCAGGATAAAGTCACCTTCCAGGATTATTCGGGATTCTCCTGAAAAAACCAGTCACAGGAGAGATAAGGTCGTGGAGTTAAAGTGTCAACCAAGAGTGGGGAATAATAGGGAATTTATGCTCTTCAGCTTGCCTGGGTATTCGACATCATCTCGGCGATATAATTCAGGAATCCACTCAGGCTGATGCCGAGGGTTTTAAGGGCGACAATCAAGACCAGGCTGATCAGGGCAGCAAGAAGGCCGTATTCCATAATCGCCACCCCGTCCCGTGATTTGAGAAGCCTGAAAGAGAAGTGGAAAAATATTTTCAGGAAGTTCTTTTGTATCATAAAGCCCCCGCCAGTTTCTAACATTATTTTGGAGGATTTAAAACCAAAATTGGTGTGTTGTGCGGTTCATTTGGGTATGATCGCCCCCTCGACATGATCGCAATGGGCAAAAACAGCAAAAATTTTGATTTTCCCGGCCTTTTGGTGGTTGCGGTCCTGTTGGTGAACAAGAATCAACAGGTTTTAATTGCCCAGCGGCCGGAGGAGAAATCAATGGCCGGCCTGTGGGAATTTCCTGGCGGCAAGGTTCATGCCGGTGAGACGGAAAAAGAAGCCATCAGCCGCGAACTCACCGAAGAGCTGGCGATCACGGTGTCGCCAGCCTCGTTGCACCGGGTGACGGAAATCTTGCACAAGTACGAGGATTTTCAGCTCATCATGCCGCTTTATCTTTGCCGCCGCTGGAGCGGAAACATTACCCCGCTTGAGGGTCAGAAAATTGCCTGGGTCTCGCCTGAGGACCTTCCGGACTATCCGATGCCGCCCGCTGATGCTCCCATAATAGGCCTAATTCCCGGATTCTTGAAAAAATTCTAGGGTTTCAGCGCGTCCGCCAGACTGGCCCTGGCGCTGCCCGGCTTTAGGGGTTTGGGCTGGTTCGGCCCGGGCGCCCAGCCGGTCAGGTAGATAAACTGGAAAGTGGCGGAAATGCGGCCCTCCCGGTCGGAAAAATTCTTGATGTAATACTCCACCGCCCGCTCCAGGGTATCTTTTCGGGAAAACGTTTTCAGGCGGTCGAAAAGGGCATTGTTTTCCCCCATCGCTTTCAGTTCTTTCATCAGCACCAGCGGGTGCTGATAGCTGACCGTCAGGGTTTCTATATCCGCCACCGGCATGGCGAACCCGGCCCGGGCCAGCAGGTCGCCGGCATCGCGCACGTCGGCAAACGGGGAAATCCGGGGGCTGGCCCCGCCGCTGGTCTCGGCCTCCGCGTAAAGCAGGCTTTCGCGCAGCTCCATTAACGTCTCCCCACCCAAAAGAGAGGCCAAAAAAAGACCGTCCTCCCTCAATACCTCCCTGATCTGGATCAAGGCCCCGGGCAAGTCATTGACCCAGTGAAGGGTCAGGTTGCTTAAAACCAAATCGAAAGTTTTGGGCTTGAAAGGGAGTTCCTCTTCATCCAGCACCACCGGTGTTTCCCCGGGCGATGGGGACGCATCGCCGGACAAATCCGCCCGGACCACGCTTTTGGGCGGGGTTTTCAGAAGTTTTCCACTGGCCAGCGGCCCGACCGCCAATAGCGCATGGAAATCCCGGTTGATGTCGCACAGGCGCTCAGCCAGACCGGTCGCCCCTTCATGGAAAAGATAAAGGGTATCATCATTTCCCGGGACCCCGCCGCGCCGCCGGCGCACCAGGGTGCGGTCAAATATGCGGTAGCTTCGTTCCATCAAAAGCCTTAAGATTATTTCACCTGTTGTTCTAATTTAGGCAGACAATGATGAAAAGTGAACCGGCCATTTTAAGTAAAGGGATAAAAACCCCGCTGGCGGGTCTTTTGCGCAAGGGGCTGGATTTTGTTCTTCCGCCGCTATGCTTCAGCTGCCGCGGGGCGGTTGAAACTCAAGGGGGGCTGTGTGTTGCGTGCTGGTCAACGCTCAGGTTTATCACCCGGCCGCATTGTGAGGTTTGCGGTTATCCTTTCCCGCACCAGATGCCGGAGGGCATGTTGTGCGCCTCGTGTCACCGGAAAAAGCCGGTTTACGACCGGGCGCTGGCGGCGATCGCCTACAATCCAGCCAGCCGCCCGCTGATCCTTTCCTTCAAATATGGCGAGCGCACAGAGGGTTTGAAAACCATGGCCCGGTGGCTGAAATCAGCCGGAGCTGAGTTGCTGCCGGAGACCGGCCTGATCATCCCGGTTCCCCTGCACCCAAGAAGGCTGTGGCAACGGCGTTTTAACCAGTCCGCTCTGCTGGCCCTGGCGCTGGCGGAGGCGACCGGAAAAGCAGTCGACGTCCTGGCCCTTTCCCGGAAGAAAAACACCCGCAGCCAGGGTGGCTTGAACAGCACCCAGCGGCACCGCAATGTCCGGGCCGCCTTCCAGGTGCCGGGAGACAGGGTGGAACGGATCAGGGGCCAGCACATCCTTCTGGTTGATGACGTGCTGACCACCGGGGCGACTGCTGAGAATTGTGCCAGGGCCCTGAAAAAGGCTGGCGCGGACAAAGTTTTTGTCCTGACTCTCGCCCGCGTGGTGGAACCCTTGCGCAGAACTTGAAAACGCCATGAAAAAACCACAGGTAAAGATTTATACGTCTATTTTGTGCGGATATTGTTCCCTGGCGAAGTCCCTGTTGAAACGAAAACAGATCGCCTACCGGGAAATTGATGTCAGCTTTCATCCCAAGAAACGCCGGGAAATGATCGCCCGGACCAAGGGGCTTACCTCAGGACCGCAAATTTTTATCGGCGGCCTTCATACCGGTGGCTGTGATGATCTTTTTGCGCTGGACCGGGAGGGCAAGCTGGATTTGGACCTGATCGGAAAATGAGCACAAAACTTGACATAGGCCTGATCCAACTTTGCTCATCCGCCGATGTGGAAGAAAACATCGCCGCAACCTCGGCTTTGATAAAGCAAGCCGCTGCCGCCGGCGCCCGGCTGATCCTGACGCCGGAAAACACCGCTCTGTTTGAATTGAATACCAGACGGCTGTTTGAAAAAGCGCAACCTGAGCAACAAAACAAGGCGCTGAAAACCTTCACCCGGCTTGCCAGCGACCTGAACATCTGGCTCTTGGTTGGCTCCCTGGCGGTCAA
>JADFFP010000286.1 GCA_022568115.1 Pseudomonadota bacterium
ACTGGGGGAATTTATCAACCTCTCTCAGAACTTATGTCCTGCTGCCCGAAGGTGTAAACCCTGACGGGCTGGAGGGGCGCCTTGATGCTATACTTGACCGGTATGGACCAGAGGATACCAGGGAAATTGTTGCCTCAATCGGGTTTCGCGCCCTGCCGGACATGAACCTGATGGTCTGGCACGCGATTGGCATTCCCGGCATTATGATCATGCGTTTCTTGGGGTTGCTGGTGCTGGGGATTGCCTGCATCAATTTTATTAATCTCGCTACAGCGCAAGCGCTTGGGCGGGCGCGCGAGATCGGCCTTCGCAAAACCCTGGGGGCATCACGCGCCCGCCTAGCGGTCCAGTTTCTGGTGGAATCGGTTGTGATAGCTTTCCTGGCGCTTTTGATCGCGATTGCCGTGATTGAATACGCACTGCCGGCTTTTAACACCGCGACCAACAAGATCATGACCTTTTCCTATCTGAGTGATTTTTCCATGATGGGCTTTCTGATCCTGACCGTTCTTACAGTCGGCATTCTGTCCGGCAGTTTTCCGGCGCTGCTGCTGGCCCGGCTTGAAGCCAGCAACGCGTTGAAGGGAACCATGGCGCTTGGTAAACGGGGCCTGCGCTTTCGCAAATTCCTGGTGATCTCGCAAAACACCTTTTCGGTATTCCTGATTATCACGGTGATGATTTCCTATGCCCAGACCCAGGCACTCCAGAACCGCGATCTCGGTTTTGACGCCAGCAACACTCAAATGTTGCTCCGGGTCAACCGTGAGGGCGTGAACGAAAATTATGAAACCCTGAAAAATGAGCTCTCAAGGGTACCGGGTGTGACCGCGGTGACCGCGGCCAGCCAGTACCCCTACGAGCAAAGTAACAGCCAGGGCAAATACAATACCATCCGGGAGGAAGCATCCGCCGTAACGCTGGGACAAATCTCGGTTGATTACAATTTTCTGGAAACCTTCAATATCCCGCTGATTGCCGGCCGTCAGCTTTCTAAAGACTTTGCTGCCGATGCAACTCCCCGGGATGTAGACCTCGAGGCTGCCGGTACAACCAATATCATTATCAGCAGGATGGCGGTAAAAAGCCTCGGCTGGGAAAGCCCGGAGGAGGCTCTTGGCCAGATCATTTTCAGGTTTAGGGATAGCGGGCAGAATATCAGTCATGTGGTGGTTGGAGTTTCCGAAGATGCCCTGTTCCAGGGATTTTTCAACCAACTAAAACCTTATATCTATACCGTCCGGTCGAAGACCTTCGGTGCAGCGCTGATTAAATATGACCCGGCCATGCGGACTGAGGCGTTTGCGGGCATCGAGGCGGCCTGGAACCGGGTGGTGCCTGATTTTCCGATCATCAGCATTTCGCTGGATGAGGCTTTTGAAGATGTTTTTTCCATCTTTACCGGCATCAACAAGGCGCTGATCGGGTTCTCACTGGTGGCGCTTTTGATCGCAACCATTGGCCTGTTTGGCTTGTCCGCCTTCATGGCCGAGCGGCGCATCCGCGAAGTTGGTATCCGCAAGATTTTCGGCGCTTCGACGGGTAAAATTGTCAGGCTTTTGACCCTGCAATTCTCAAGACCTGTGTTCTATGCGATCGGAATTGCCTGGGTTTTGGCTTTTGTGGTCAATTGGTTTACGCAGGACTTTTTTGTCGAAGTCATCAGCATGGATTTCAGCTTTTATATGATCTTCATCTATGGCGGGCTCTTTAGCCTGGTGCTGGCGTGGGTAACGGTCGGCGCCAATGCCTACCGGGCCGCTAACACAAATCCGGTCAATTCATTGCATTACGAATAATTGGGAGAAGAACAGGGAAATGTCTAAGGAGTCAAGATTTAACACAATACAGATTATGCGCCTTTTATCGGAAGAATTAATCTTTGATAACATCCGTTTATCAAAGGTCCAGCTTACTAAAGTCTAGGCGTTAGAGTAATTCAAAGAAACCAAACCGGACTTCAAAAAAGTGGCCCAGAGAAAACTCTTAAAAAAGGCCCGAATTTCCGAATATAGGGCCTGATTTTTCTCTGGAGTAGTTCCGGAACTGGTGTAGAAACCCGCAGAAGACTGTCATTATTGCCTATTAAGTATAATTTGGAGAATTATTTACCAGATTGGTTGGCGGAGGGAGAGGGATTCGAACCCTCGGTACGCAAAGCGTACAACGGTTTTCGAGTTCGCTAAGACCTTATTATCCTGTGTTATCCTGTGGTGTTGCGTCCGGAAAACTGCCGCTTTCAGGGTACCGGTTGGGTATCTGGTGGGGTTTAGGGTTGTCCTGCT
>JADFFP010000287.1 GCA_022568115.1 Pseudomonadota bacterium
ATTTTATGATCGATTCCCAGGTTGTTTTATCCAGCGGCGCAGAACAGACGCTTATTTGTCTGAGGGAGTGTTTGATTGGCGGGTTGGATACTTTCAACACCACTTTCCAAAGCGAAGGAGCTGAATTTAAAAAAGTGATTTCATAGTCATCTATGACCTGCCCCAGTCTGGCCGCTCCGCCAATTCCCGGCTGCTGAAACAGAAATACCTTCTTGCCAGCCGAAAGCGTTGTCAAAATCCCACCTAAAAGCCCCGAAACAAAATGTGTCGGTAAAACGCCCAGTGTCCGGTCCAGCATTCCCGTTTTTATATTTTTTAGGTTTTGTTCCAGCTTGACCGCTATTGATTTTTTGGTGTGGACCACTCCTTTCGGCTTACCGGTGGTTCCCGAAGTAAACAATATCAAAGCCAGATCATGCTGCTGAAGCTGACATCTCCCGAGTGCAATTTCGGCCCCCGGGGAACAGGTTGTCAGATCGGCCACCGGCCCGGAAAAATATGTGTGATCGGTATCTGAACCGGGCCCGGCTAAAATTATTTCTGGCTTCAAAAAACTTTCAACATTTTTTTGCTCACCTGCGGTTAACCCGGGATTCAGGCACGTCGCGCATCCCCCCAATTGCCAGACCGCAAACAGGTCAGCCAAAAAAAACGGTGTCCCGCCATGGCTGATCAGAACATTTTGCCCGCGCTTGATTCCAAGGTCTTTTAGGGCCGAAGCACGCCTGACAACCTGGTTACGGATTTCATCAAATTCCCAGGCGATCCCTGTTAAAACATCACTAATGCAGGCGCCCGCCTTTAATGTAAAAATCTCATTCAATTTATTGCTTTCTCAAACCAATTCAAGCCTGTGAAAAAACATATCCGGTATTGGCAATAAAAAGACAAGGTAGATTTCTCAGCCCCAACGGTCAAGCGCTGGGCGCCAGGAGCCTTTAAATGCAGTCGAACCTCTTGTGTGTTAAAAATACAACACTATATCCAGGAGAGATTTTTACGGGTTGCTTGATCAAGGACCCGGCGAAATGAAACGTCTAAAAGACGAGTTTCAAGGATGAACTTGGATAAATACACCGAGCGCTCGAAAGGTATGATCCAGGCGGCGCAGACCATAGCGCTGAGATCAAGCCACCAGCAATTTACCCCCGAACATGTCCTGAAAGCTCTTCTGGATGACCCGGAGGGTCTAGCCTCGAACCTAATGCAGGCCGCTGGCGCCGATGCCAAAACGGCGTTGGCGGCGGTGCAAGAAGCGCTGGCCAAAATCCCTGCCGTGGAAGGTGACAGCGGCCAGTTGTACCTCACCAAAGAGGTCGCAAAACTTTTTGATAGCGCGGAAAAGATTTCCGGGAAAGCCGGTGACAAGTTTGTAACGGTGGAACGCATACTGCTGGCGCTGGCCATGCAAAAAGGCACTCCCGCCGCCCAGGCCTTGGCCGGGGCGGGCCTCACCCCGCAATCCCTCAATCAGGCAATCAATCAGGTGCGGATGGGCCGTACCGCCGATACCGCCAGCGCCGAAGAAGGGTATGACGCTCTGAAACGTTTTGCCCGCGACCTGACCGCAGATGCCCGGGCAGGCAAGCTGGATCCGGTGATCGGCCGCGATGAGGAAATCCGCCGCACCATTCAGGTGCTGTCGCGCCGCACCAAGAACAATCCGGTCCTGATCGGCGAGCCCGGCGTTGGCAAAACCGCAATCGCCGAAGGCCTGGCGATTCGGATCGCCAATGGCGATGTGCCGGAAAGCATCAAGCACAAGAAAATCATGTCGCTCGACATGGGCGCATTGATCGCCGGCGCCAAGTTTCGCGGTGAGTTTGAGGAACGCCTGAAAAGCCTGCTTGAAGAAGTGCGCCGGTCAGAGGGCGGGGTGATCCTGTTTATCGATGAAATGCACACGATCGTCGGCGCCGGCCAGGCGGAAGGCGCGATCGATGCCTCGAACCTTCTGAAACCGGCGCTGGCGCGGGGCGAACTACACTGTATCGGCGCCACCACACTGGATGAATACCGCAAGCACGTGGAAAAGGATGCTGCGCTTGAGCGGCGTTTTCAGCCGGTTTTCATCTCGGAACCCAGTGTTGAGGACACCATCTCGATCCTGCGCGGTCTCAAGGAAAAGTACGAACTGCACCACGGGGTGCGGATTACCGATGGCGCCATTGTTGCCGCCGCCAAACTTTCCAAACGCTATATCACCGAGCGCTTTCTGCCCGACAAGGCGATCGATTTAATGGACGAGGCGGCCAGCCGCTTGCGCATGGTGACCGAATCGAAA
>JADFFP010000288.1 GCA_022568115.1 Pseudomonadota bacterium
CTCCTCTACTCCTACGAACGATTCCAAGCTCGTAGAATCCCAATGCGTGATTGGGAGAGATTTGGGTCGCAAAAGTCAATAGCTCGATAGCTTTGCTGCTCATTCCTGTTTTGTTAAACTCAATTGCAAGATTAATATTTGTCGCTGTCAAGTATCTGCGATCATATTCACTGGTGACTTTCTGTGCATTTGCCCTTTCTACTACTAACAGAGATTCATCCAATCGACCTAGTTCGTAAAGTACGCTTCCTAGCTCTGCTAAGGCTGGACCATCTTTCTTCTTCAAATTGATTGCTGCCTTAAGTTCCAAGACAGACTCTTCATGTCTACCCACGATACGAAGGACACATCCTAGTCCATAAAGTGCATCAAACTCAGCAGGATTTATTTCTAAAGCCTTGGAAAAACTCTTGATAGGCTCTCGCTTTAGGGGTTATTTTCCCACCTGCATTTTTCTTGCTGGTTTTTTGCCATTCATTTGGGGTGACGACGGCATTGAAATCCTGAGCAGGTTTTGAATCATCAATTTGAAAAATTTCAACAATGACGCCAAAAAAATTCTTGGTTTCATCCGTGTTTTGGTTCAGCCAATCTAAAGTTTGCCTGTGTTCTTCTCTTAACTCTTCAGCAACCAAGATAATATGTTTGGCATCTATACCGGCAGCATAGGTCAACAATTTACCCAAATGGTCATGATCGGTTTTATTAAACTGTAGTTCAATTGCGACATTCCCCTCCCTAGAGCCTAAATCTCTTGCCAGAATATCTAGTGCAAAGCCCCCAATCCTGGATTCCATTTCGACCGGCTCTAATTCCAGGCCTAGCTTGCTTCCCAGACTGTCAATGTTTTCGAAAAGCCAATCCCGTAGTTCACTTTCTGTTTTCCAGGCTTTACGAAGTGGAATTTTTTTAATTTTACCGAAATCCATTTTTAAGTTCCTCTACTAATTAAAAAGGGCGCTAAAGCTATAGCATCCTTTACGCATGACAATAAAACAAATCTGTCATACCCGCCCCCGTGCGGGTATCCGGGGAATGTTTGTGCAATTCTCTGGCCTTGAAAATAAAAACAACAACACCGGATGCCCGAATAAATCGGGCATGAAAGAGAGGTATGCGTCATCGCGAATTTACTAATAAATGTAGGTTTTAAATCATGCCGGGGATAATCTGACGGTCGTCCTGGGTGTCCCCGCACTTGGCTTTTGTATATATTCCCAAGGTTGAGCCATCTTTTTCGCCGACACTACTTTTTATTGCATAATGATGATATATTACACCCATAAACAGTATCTGAAGTGATCCAAAAGGAGGGGAACATGACATTAATGGAGCTATTTAACCTGGCAATACTTATTGCCTTAATTTACTTCAGCGCCTGGTCTTTTTATTTAAAATTCAAGGCAAATCGCGTTACCACCACCAAGGATTTACTGCTGGCGTTCGTTACCGGCGGGACCTTGGCGGTGGCGACAATGGTGTTCGGAGTGACCGGAGAGATCATAGATGCTTCCGCTTCCATCAAGCAGGACACGGTCAGCATCCGCTCGACCCTGGAGGCGGGCACCCGGCCTGAAGCCGCCGACTCGGCCTTTGAAAGGGTTGGAACCGCCGATCCGCAAATAAATCCTGGAAATGACCAATTGGTTGAACTTATTAAGATTAACCAGCAACAAACCCAGGTTTTAAGAAGGTTGCTGGGCCAGACCGAAGGCCTGATTGAGAAAGTTGACCTGACCAATCAGTTGATTGAGCGTATTCTGGCGGCTTCCGGGGCCGACCAGGATATCCCAACAAATTTCTCAGGGTCGCAATTTACCATTCAGCTTGATCTGGTTTGTTCATTGCCCCGGACCTCTGCCGTCCGTTTGCCTGCCAGTTGCATCATAAGGCCGAGTGAAGGCTAGCAGGGCTGGTTTAAAACCCGCCCCGGATCGAGACCCGGATCGAACGGCCGGGGGCCGGCAGCACGTCTTTCAAAAATGACGTATGGTAACGAATTTCGTCATTGGTGAGATTCCGGCCCTGGATGCGGATGGTGATATCCTTCTTGTGCCCGAACGGGCGGATCGAAAGCGAGGTGTTGAGGCTGGTATAGCCGTTGGTGGGCGTTTCATTGGCGGCGATGCGGGTCTGGCGTGAGGCGAAATCCACCTCGGCCCGGAAATCCACGTATTCGCTGTTCACCTCGGCGCCGATCTGGACCGTGAAGGGGGCTATGCGCGGCAGCGGGGTGCCGCCCACGCTCTCTTTGGCGCGGACAAAACCGATCACCC
>JADFFP010000289.1 GCA_022568115.1 Pseudomonadota bacterium
GTTTGAAGTTTCCATAAAGTTCGAGGGCCGGGGCAGGGGTGGCGAAACCTAAGTTCAGGACCAACAAAAAGCACGTGATGGGAAGCAGGAAATAGGAAAAAATCTGTTGGTTTTTATTCATGTTGCAACTTCCCGGTGGCGATTCATGGCGGCTTGTGGTGTGGCATAGGCTTCCTGCCTTTCCCCCGACCAGTATCTCAGGCGGGCCAGAGGTATTTTTTCCCCGGTAACGGCGCACAGGACATAATCCCCGGCCTCAAGAATCTCAAAATTCCCGTCCTCATACCTAACCTTTGCTTGTTTTGTAAAACCGATCAAAACAGGCTCCCCTGATCTTTTTTCGAAGTTGTGGTTTTTTTGTGGCCGGGCTTGGGCTTTTCTTCAGGTTTGGCGCCGCCTTTCGCCACCACCGGCACATGCCCGTCTTTAAATTCGATGTCAAGCGCATTGCCGGGCCTGACCCTTCTTGCCTCGGTGACCGCCTGTCCTGCGGTATCACGGACAACCGCATATCCCCTTTGCAGGACAGAGTGGTAGCTCAAGGTTTCCAAAACCCTTGCCAGTCCTGAAAACCGCGTCTTCTTCACGTCAAAGGTTTGCCAAATAGCGGCGGCGCTCAAACCCGGGGACACCCTTCCTAACCGGATAGTCTGGCCCTGCAGATGTGAAAACAAGGAGCGTGGAAGCCGGGCCGCCAAATCATCCAGCCTTTGGCCGGCAAGGCCGAGTATATCCCTTGGTGATGGGATGCCGCGGCCCAGGCCCCTGATTTTATCCACCAGGAAATCAATGTATCGCCGCCGCGCTTTCTCAAGCCGGCGGGCCAGGTCAGCGGTCCTGAACTGCAATTCGCTGCGCACCGGCACGGCCAGCTCAGCGGCCGCAGTAGGCGTCGGGGCCCGCCGGTCAGCGGCATAATCAATCAGGGTGGTATCGGTTTCATGCCCAACCGCTGAAACCAGGGGAATTTCACTGGCCGCCGCGGCGCGCACCACCACTTCTTCATTGAAGGGCCACAGGTCTTCCATCGAACCGCCCCCGCGGGCGACAATCAGAAGGTCCGGCCTGGGAATTTTTCCGCCCGGCTCCAGGGCGTTGAAACCTGCTATCGCCCGGGCGATCTGGCCGGCGGCGGCCTCGCCCTGAACCTGGACCGGCCACACCAGCACATGACGCGGAAAGCGATCCGACAAGCGGTGCAGAATATCCTGGATCACGGCCCCGGTGGGGGATGTAACCACGCCGATGACGGTAGGAATATGGGGCAGTGGTTTTTTGCGCTCTTCGGCAAACAACCCTTCAGCAGCCAGCTTTTTCTTGCGCTCTTCCAGAAGCGCCATCAGGGCGCCCTCGCCTGCCAGTTCCATCCGGCTGATGATCAACTGGTATTTTGAACGCTGCGGGTAAGTGCTGAGTTTTCCTTCCGCCACCACTTCAAGGCCGTCTTCCGGCTTGAACGGGATTTTTTGTGCAACCCCGCGCCAGCACACAGCTTCCAGGACGGCTTTTTCATCCTTCAGGGAAAGATACAAATGGCCCGAGGCGGCGCGTGTGCATCCGGAAATTTCCCCGCGAACACGGACATAGGAAAAGTTTTTCTCGATCGAACGTTTCAGGGCCCGGGACAGCTCACTGACGCTGAATTCGGGGAGGTTGTTCTGTTTATCCGTCACGGTATTTTTTCAAGCCTCATTCAAAGCGCTAGCATGCCAAAGTAAGAAGCATACGGCAACCTGCAACTTTGCGGTATCTAGCCTGGCATGCCTTGTGCTAGAGAAACCATGGAGCGGAAAACTGCGGGAAAAAACGTGAATGTTTTGGTGATAGGCGGCGGCGGGCGTGAACACGCGCTGTGCTGGAAAATCAGACAGTCCGGGATTGTGGAAACCCTCTATTGCGCCCCCGGCAACGGCGGGATTGAGGGAGAGGCCATTTGCCTCCCGCTGGATTCGGCCGATCACGGTGCGGTTGCTGACTTTTGCCGGGAAAAGGATATCGGCCTGGTTGTCGTCGGCCCCGAGGCGCCGCTGGTGAACGGCCTGGTTGATGACCTGGAAAAGCAAGGCATCAAGGCCTTCGGCCCCTCGGCTGGGGCCGCCCAACTGGAAGGGTCCAAAGGGTATACCAAGGATATTTGCGCCAAATACAATATCCCGACCGCCGCCTATAAAAGATGCTATTCCCTCGATGAAGCCAACGCCTATATCGAAGCAACGGGAGCGCCGATTGTTATCAAGGCCGATGGCCTGGCGGCCGGCAAGG
>JADFFP010000290.1 GCA_022568115.1 Pseudomonadota bacterium
CCTTAAGGGCGCTCAGGAAATGGATCCCAACTCTGGAAGGGAAGGGACTGGTGCTGGTGCCGTTATCGTCCGTGGTCGCGGTTGAGGGCCTGCCAAAACTGGCCAGCGCCACCCCGGAGTAATTTCCCTAAAATGGAGAAAAGGCGACCTGGCGGTCCGGGTCATAGAGATTATCAATCAGGCTCCGGTTGATGCTAATTTCCATATTCTGCTGGATCGCGGCCTGCAGCTGGATAAAGATGTCGGTCTGCATTTCACCCCGCAGCCGGGTCACCAGCGCCTGAAACTCAAACTGGTCCTGGGCCGGATCCTGAGATTTGATTTCGGTGACCTTGATCACCAGGTAACCATCGCCGCGGGCGTCCTGTTCGATGCCAATTCCACCTTCCTCGAGGCCGAACATCAGCCGGGCGATGCCGGGGGCCAACTCACGCTGGGTAAAAACCCGGTCGCGCCGGTAACTGTCGGTTTCAAAGGAGATGCCGCCATAGCGGGCGGCAATTTCCTCCAGGCTGGTCCCGCCCTCGGCCGCGGCCAGCGCCTGGTTGGCGTAAATACCGGCCAGGCGCAGCTGTTCCACAGCGAACCAGCTTTGACGCACCTGGTTCTCGACTTGCTCAAAGGGCGGCGGCGCCGGCGGGATAATGCCGTTCACCTTGATGATGTAAAAGATGTCGTTTTCCGCTTCATACAATTCGATCGGGTCATCTTCCTGGAGGGTAAAGGCGCGGGCCAGGTAAGGGAGCACTTTGGTTTCGGCAATCAGGCCGCCATCCCGGCTGCCGCCCTGGGCTGACACCGCCTCCAGGGTAATCAGGGGCTGGCCGGAGGAGGTTGAGATTTGTTCGATGTCGGAGCCGGAAATAATATCGTTGTCGATCACCGCCACGGCATTGTAAAGATTATCGATCCCGCGGTCCGCGGCCACCAATGCGCGCAACTCCTCCAGCGAATCCTCAAAGCTCTTTTCCGTCCCCGGGGTGATCAATGTGACATGAAACACCTGCCAGGAATTGAGGCTCTGGGTCGGTTCGGTAACCCCGTCCAGGGGGGCGGCAAAGACCCTCTCCGCCGCCACGTTTCCGTATTCATTGCTGATCTCGGAATGGTTTTTTTCACCGAGGCTCAGCTCCTCCGGGGTAAAACCGGTCAACTCGGCGGCGACCGCGGCAAAATCCTCACCCGCCGCCACCCGCTGGTAGAGCTGGCCGGCCTGGTCTTGGCTCCTCAAGATCGCTACTTCCAGGCCGCGCGCTTCGGCAATATTGAAATCCTCGTACCTGATCCCGTACTCTTCCCGCAATTCCTCCTCGCTCAGTTCGATGTCCCCGGCATAATCCTCCGGCCTGACGATCAAAAAACTCAAGTTCCGGTATTCCGGGCTGGCGAACATGTTGAGGTTGGCCTGGTAATAGGACTTGAGGGCCTCAGGCGTTGGCGCCTCAATATTGGTGATGGCGCTGGCCGGAATGGTGGCGATCTCAGCCCGGCGGCTTTCCTTGCGGTAGCCATAAAGCACCTCCACCAGGGCAGCTGGCAACAAGGCGGTGTCGACAAACGCCTCGATCAACTGGGTGCGGCCGATGTCCAGGCGGATCCGGTCTTCAAATTGCTCGGCATTCATCCCCGCTATGGCCAGGCGCTGCTTGTAGGTAAATTCACTAAAATTCCCGTTCAGGTCCTTGAAAGCGTCCATCTCCCTGATCAGGTAGCGAACCTCCCCGGTTGAGCCCAGCAGCCCAAGGTCCTCGGCCTGCTGGTCAAGCGAGGCCCGCTGCACCAGCTGGTTGACCACCCCCTGGTCGAGGCCGATTGCGAGCGCCGCCTGGGTATCAAACTCCGGCCCGAACTGCTCGCGGTAGCGGGCAATTTCGTTGTCAAAAGAATTGACAAAATCGCTAACCGTAATCTTCTGGTCGCCAACCGAGGCAACGATCGCCCCCGGTTGTGAGACAATGCTGCCCGCCCCGAAAAAGGCAAAACTGGCGATCAGGATGGCAAATAAGAAAAACCCCAGCACCGAGGTGATTTGTTTGTGAATTGGTTTGGCCATATTTTGTCCCTAAGATTTAATATTCTGCGGCGAACCCTTGCGCATGACTTTTTATAGCCTGGGCGGGGGCGGCGCAAGAGGGAAGATTGACCCTAAGGGCGCAAACTCATAAACGGTTGCTGCCTAAAGTGAAGTTGATCTTGTCTCATCCCCTCAAGCCCTTTATTCC
>JADFFP010000035.1 GCA_022568115.1 Pseudomonadota bacterium
GAAATCAACCAGGCATTACTGAATGAATTCCAGCGCGTTGGAAAAGCCATAGAAAAAGAAGGACAACTGAGCGCCCGGGCATCTCTGCCGCGGGCAACCGGCTCCTGGGCCCAAAACATAAATTCCTTTAACAGCTCGATAAACGGCCTGACCGGTGTTATCGGCGAGTTTGGCCGGGTCGCGAACAATGTCGGCAAGGGAGATCTCACCGAACCGATGGGGTTGGAAATAAATGGCCAGCCCTTGCGGGGTGAAGTTTTGGGGATCGCCAAGATCACCAACAACATGATCTCCCTTCTCGATGATTTTGCCGGCGAGGTCACCCGGGTCGCCCGCGAGGTGGGCAGCGAGGGCAAGCTGGGCTGCAGCGCGGACGTCCCGGACGCCCAGGGTATTTGGCGCGACCTGACCGACAACGTCAACGACATGGCCGATAACCTGACCTCACAGATCAGGGATATCTCCCGGGTGGTCAGCGCGGTCGCCGACGGCGATCTCGACCAGAAGATTACAGTCGACGTCAAGGGTGAGATACTGGATTTGAAGAACACCATCAACGCGATGGTCGACCGCCTCAACCTGTTTGCCGGCGAGGTCACCCGGGTCGCCCTCGAAGTGGGCACCGAGGGCAAGCTGGGCGGCAGCGCGGACGTGCCGGACGCCCAGGGCACCTGGCGTGATTTGACCGATAACGTCAATGACATGGCCGGCAACCTGACCAACCAGATCAGGGATATCTCCCGGGTGGTCAGCGCGGTCGCCGATGGCGATTTGAGCCAGAAGATTTTGACTGAGGCCAAAGGCGAAGTGCTGGAGCTGAAGGATACCATCAACGGCATGACCGACACCCTGGCCATGTTTGCCGGCGAGGTTACCCGGGTCGCCCACGAGGTGGGCACCGAGGGCAAGCTGGGCGGCAGCGCGGAGGTGCCGGAGGCCAAGGGCACCTGGCGCAACCTGACCGACAATGTGAATGAGTTGGCGGGCAACCTGACGCGGCAGGTCCGGGCCATTTTAAACGTGGTCACGACAGTTACCGAGGGTGATTTGACCGGGTCTATTGAGGTTGAAGCGAGCGGCGAGGTGGAACTTCTTAGAACCAGCCTCAATCAGATGATCACCACCTTGAAGGATACGTCGGAAACAAATTTCGAGCAGAACTGGCTCAAAACCAACCTTTCGCGTTTCGGCGAAATTATGCAAGGTAAAAAAGACCTGCAAAGCCTTGCCGAAGCGCTGATTACAGAGCTTTGCCAAGTATTGGATGCATCACATGGCGTCTTTTACCAATTTGCCGAAGGGACCGAAGAGAACCCCGAAGATCCGGAACTTCGTCTGCTTTCCAGCTACGCTTATAAAAAGCGCAAGAATCTCACCAATGTTTTTGCCCTGGGAGAAGGCCTGGTTGGACAATGCGCGCTGGAGAAAAAACGCATCATTATCGAGAACGTCCCGGATGATTATGTAAAGATCAACTCCGGCCTGGGTGATGGAGCGCCGAAAAATCTGGTTGTTCTCGCCGTTTTGTTTGAAGACAATCTGATGGGTGTGGTTGAACTGGCCTCTTTCCAGCAGTTCACGGAAAACCAGCTGGCGTTCCTGGATCAGTTGATGGTCAGCGTCGGCATTGTCACCAACTCGGTCAACGCCCGCGCCAGAACGGAAACCTTGCTGGAAGAATCCCAGACCCTTTCGGAAGAGCTGCAAACCCAACAGGAAGAATTGAAAACCTCCAACGAAAAACTTGAGGGTCAGGCCATAATTCTCAAGGAATCCGAGTCCAAGCTGAAAAACCAGCAGGAAGAGCTGCAGCAAACCAATGAGGAGCTTGAGGAAAAATCCCAGGTTCTCGCCGACCAGAAAACCGAGGTTGAGCAAAAGAACCTCGAGGTTGAGCAGGCCAAGCAGGCGCTGGAAGAAAAGGCCACCCAGCTGGCTCTTACCTCAAAATACAAATCCGAGTTTCTCGCCAACATGTCCCATGAACTGAGGACACCCCTCAACAGCTTGCTGGTTCTGTCCGAGGGGATGAAGAAGAATTCGAGCAAGAACCTCAACAAAAAACAGGTCATGGACGTTGCCACGATCTACGATGCCGGGGTTGAACTTCTTGATTTGATCAATGAAATCCTTGATTTGGCAAAAATTGAATCGGGCAAGATGCCGATTGAGATAGGCGACATTTTCTTTACCCAGTTAAAAGAGTGCGCACAGGCGGGTTTTCAGCAACTGGCCGCCAACAAGAACCTGAAATTTGACGTGACCCTGGCAAAAGAGCTTCCAAAAAGCATTCGCACCGACGACAAACGCCTGAACCAGGTTCTGAAGAACCTTTTGTCCAATGCTTTCAAATTTACCCATGAAGGCAGCGTTCAGCTGGCGGTGTTCGTCGCCAAGGAAGGCTGGGAAAAGGGACACCAGGCGCTTGACGCGGCGGAGCAGGTTATCGGCTTCGCGGTCAAGGATACCGGCGTCGGCATTGCCAAGGACAAACAGCAGGTTATTTTCGAGGCCTTCCAACAGGCCGACGGCACCACCAGCCGGAAATACGGCGGCACCGGTCTTGGGCTTTCCATCAGCCGTGAAATCGCCAGCATTCTGGGGGGGCAAATTATTCTCGAAAGCCAGCCCAATAAGGGCAGCGCTTTCACTCTGTATATCCCGCAGGCCTATACCGGCATCACCCTCCCGGGCATTGATTCCGAACTGGCGCCGGAGCCGGCGGCTAAGGCAATTGAGCCTGCAATTAGTAGGGAAACAGCCCGGGAAGCAACCCCCGAGGTGCCCGATGACCGCGCAAACCTGACCGGGAACGACCGGGTCGTTTTGATTATTGAGGATGACACCAAATTCGCCACCATATTGCTGGAAAAGGCCCGTGAGGGCGGCTTCAAGGGAGTTGTCGCCACCCGTGGCGATGATGGTTTTGCGCTGGCCCAGAAGATTGAACCGGATGCGATCCTGCTGGACATCAAACTGCCGGTTATGAGCGGCTGGACGGTATTGGACAGGATCAAACACGATCCAAAAATCTCTCATATTCCGGTCCATATCCTCTCGGTCGAAGACGCCCGCCAGCGCAGTCTTAAATCAGGGGCCTTGTCGTTCCTGAAAAAACCGGCAGACCAGACCCGCCTGGCCAAGATCTTCAAAGATATCACGGACTTCAAAACCCGTGGCCCGCGTCAGTTGCTGATTGTCGAAGATAACGCCCGGCAGCGTAAAGCCCTGGTTGACCTTATCGGCAATGGGGATGTCAACGTTACCGCCGTTGATTCCGGTAAAAAGGCCCTTGCATATCTCAAGAAAAAGCACTTTGACTGCCTGGTTCTCGATTTGATGATGCCGGATATAGACGGCTTCCAATTGATCGGGAAAATCAAGCGCCAGAAAAACCTGATTAATCTTCCGATCATTATTTATACCGGCAAGAGTTTGACCAAGAAGGAAGAAAACAAGCTCAACGAGGTGGCGGAAACCATCATTATCAAGGATGTCCGCTCGCCCGAGCGCCTTTTGTCGGAAACCGCCCTGTTCCTCCACCGCGTTGAAGCCAAACTGCCGAAATCAAAACGGCAGATGCTGCAGCAGGTGCATGAAAATGATCCCGCCCTGGCGGGGCGGAAAATTTTGATCGTCGATGATGATATTCGGAATATCTATGCCATGAATTCGATTTTCGAGGCCCACGATTCTGTTACTCTTTTTGCCGAAAGCGGGCGCGAAGCTATTAAGACGCTGAAAAAGAATCCCGATGTCGAACTTATTTTGATGGACATTATGATGCCGGATATGGACGGCTATCAAACCATGCAAGCGATACGGAAAATGGAAAAATTCAAGAACCTGCCGATTATTGCCGTAACCGCCAAGGCGATGAAGGAAGACCGCGAGAAATGTCTTGACGCCGGGGCCTCGGATTACATCGCCAAACCGGTCAATACCGACCAGCTGTTATCGCTGGTCAGGGTTTGGCTTTATAAATAAAACGTAAAAATCCTTGTGTGGGAGGCACATGCAGCAACAAGAAACAGACGAACTGGAGATTGATTTGTTGTGCGAGGGAATATACCGCCGCTACGGCTTCGATTTCAGGGAATATTCACGTTCTTCCCTGAAACGCCGGGTCAACAATCTTCTTGGCCTGGAGCGCCTGGCCACAGTATCCGAGCTGCAGTCAAAAGTGCTGCATGACACGCGGTTCATGGAACGCTTTTTGCTGAACCTTTCGATCAGCGTTACCTCCATGTTCCGCAACCCGGAAATGTATCTGGCGTTTCGCGAAAAGGTCGTCCCCTTGCTTAAGACCTATCCCTCGCTTCGCATCTGGCACGCCGGGTGCGCCACCGGGGAAGAAGTTTATTCCATGGCGATCCTGCTGAAGGAAGAAGGGCTGGAGAAAAAAACCAGGATTTACGCAACCGACTTCAACGAGGATGTTCTCAAAAAGGCGAAAGCCGGGATTTATCCCATGTCCCAGATGAAGGAATATACAAGCAACTACATCAGGGCTGGCGGAAAGGCCTCATTCTCTGAATATTATTCCGCCCGCTATGACAACGTTATACTTGATCCCAAGTTGCGCAAGAACATTGTTTTTTCCAAGCATAATCTGGCCACCGATAGCTCGTTCAATGAGTTTAATGTGATTTTTTGCCGCAATGTCATGATCTATTTCAACGAAACCCTTCAGGAAAGGGTGCATAAGCTTTTCCACGACAGCATGTGCCGCTTTGGCATCCTGGTTCTGGGCAACAAGGAAAGCACCAGGTTTACCCCTTTCGAAAAAGAGTACCAGGATATTGACAGCCGGCTTCGCATTTACCAGAGGCGCAAGTGATGGCCAGGAAACTGATTGTCATAGGAACTTCCTGGGGTGGGTTGAATGCGCTTAAAACCCTTTTTCCCCATTTGCCCAGGGGATTTTCCCTGCCGGTTGCGGTGGCGATACACCGGTTAAGGGAATCAAGAGGGTTTCTGATTGACTTGCTGCAGAAAAACAGCGCCCTGCCGGTAATGGACGCCGAGGACAAAATGCCTATTGAGGCGGGCCATATTTACCTCGCACCGGCCGATTATCACCTGCTGGTGGAGGGTGAAAAATTCTCCCTTTCTGTGGATAGGCTGGTCAGGATGGCCCGCCCTTCGGTTGATGTGTTGTTTGAATCCTGCGCCGATGTTTGTGGCGAAGGCGCCATTGGGGTTATCTTGACCGGGGGTAGGGATGACGGCGCCCGGGGCCTGGCGCGAATCTTAACCTGTGGTGGAACCGCCCTGGTGCAAAACCCCGAAACCGCCGAAAACCCGTCAATGCCCAGGTCCGCGATCAAGGCTACCGAAACAAAAAATATTTATGATTTGCCCGAGTTAGGAAAACGTTTGTGCGCTCTGGACGCCGCAAACCGGAACCGGCTTGAAAGAGAGATAATCTATGACAAAACAGGATAATGTCAATATTCTGCTGGTTGATGACGACACCAGAAATCTCCAGGCGCTGGACCGGACCCTTGAGGAACTGGATGCAAATTTAATCCACGCCAATTCCGGAGCCGAGGCCCTGAGGCTTCTTCTGAAGAATGAATTCGCCCTGATCCTCATGGATGTGCAAATGCCCGGCATGGATGGCTTCGAGACAACCTCAATAATCCGCAAACGCAAGAAAAACAATGGAACCCCGGTCATATTCTTAAGCGCCATGTTCAAAACCCAGCCCAGTATCAAAAAAGGTTATTCCGAGGGGGCGGTGGATTATATTCTCAAGCCGTATCAGCCGGATATCCTGAGAGCCAAGGTAAGAGTGTTCATTGACCTTTTTCAAAAAACCGAAGAACTAAAAAAAAGTCAGCAAGAAAAAGTCCGCCAGCAAGAAAAGGCCCGCCAGATGGAGGATACACTTCAGCGTTACCGGCTCCTGTCTTCCCGGGGCTTTTTCACCTCGGTTACAAGTGAAATGGCGGGCTCCGGGCCAGTGAGTAAAAGGGCGCCCAGGAAATATAGGGACCTGGTGAAGCAATATGGCGAACTTATGGAGGCATATCTGGAACATTTGACCGTCACCTGCCCCAAGCCGCATAAATTAATGGATGAAATTGTCCGCGCCCTGGGAAACCTCGGGGCGGGCCCGCGGGACATGCTTGATATTCACCTCGAATCTCTTGACAAAATAATTGAAAACTCAAACGAAAAGCGCGCGCGCGCTTATGTAACCGAGGGACGTCTTTTAGGGCTTGAGATCATGGGGAAGCTTGTCGATTATTACCAGATAGGGAATTTTGCCCCTGCTAAAGAAGGAAAAAAACAATCTGTTAAAGAAGGAGAAAAACAATGAAATATGAACTACGATTATGGGTTGCCGGTCAATCAATGTTTTCGCGCCAGGCCATCGAGACCATCAAGGATATCTGCAAAAATGAACTGAAGGGCAAATATAAACTGGAAATCATCGACGTGCATGAGAACCCCGACCTGGCCGAAGAAAACAAGATTTTCGCCACCCCGACATTGATCAAGGAGCTTCCTGCGCCGCTTTCCAAAATCATTGGAAACCTGAAAAACAAGGAAAAGGTGCTGCTGGGTCTAGAAATACAGCCTGCGGAAGATGCCAAATAAGGCGGTAGAAATACTAAAAAAGAAGGAACAGAAAATGGCAAAAACTAACAAACTGCTTGAGAAACTTGAAACTGGAATTTCCGGATTTGACGAGATTTCTATAGGGGGCCTTCCCAAGGGGCGGACCACTATGGTGGTCGGGACAGCGGGGTCTGGCAAGACCATGTTCGGCATTCAGTTCCTTGCCGGCGGGATAACTAAATATGGGCAGGGCGGGGTTATGGTTACCTTTGAAGAGCCCCGGGATGATATTATCCGCAATGTCCGGTCCCTTGGCTGGGACCTGGAGCAAATGACCAAGGATAAAAAATTTGCAATTGTCGACGCATCCCCGGTTCCCGGCGAGGAATTGGTGGAAGCAGGAGACTATGACCTTTCGGCGCTGCTTGCGCGCATTGAAAACGCCATTAAAAAGGTCAATGCAAAACGGGTCGTCCTCGATTCGATCGGCGCCTTGATCCACCAGATTTCCGATTCCAACCTGGTGCGCCGCGAATTTCACCGGATTGCAGTAGGCCTGAAGAAAATGGGAGTCACCTCTATTATTACGGTGGAGCGCATGGAGGAACACGGGGCTTTGTCACGCTTGGGAGTGGAAGAATTTGTCGCCGACAATGTTGTGATCATCCGCAACATCCTCGATACAGAAAAACGCCGCCGCTCGATTGAAATCCTGAAGTTCCGCGGTGCGGAACATCACAAGGGCGATTATCCCTTTACCATTGATCCGGAAGAAGGGATTATGATTATTCCGCTGTCCAGTATCGCCCTGACCCAGAGATCCTCTTCAACCCGGATTTCTTCCGGCAACCCGGAACTGGACAAGATGATGCATGGCGGCATGTTCCGCGATTCCATTGTCCTGGTCAGTGGCGCGACCGGCACCGGCAAGACCCTGATGACTACGGAATTTCTAAAAGGTGCGATCGAGGCCGGGGAGAAAGCGCTGCTTTTTGCTTTTGAGGAAAGCCACCAACAGCTGTTAAGGAATGCCGCATCCTGGGGTGTGGACTTTGCCAAAGCCGAGAAAGACGGCCTGTTGAAGGTGGTTTGCCGTTACCCCGAGACCTTGGGCCTTGAAGACCATTTAATTTATATAAGACGTGAGATAGAGAATTTCCAGCCCGGCCGGGTTGCGGTCGACAGCCTGTCAGCCCTGGAGCGGGTTTCGACTCGAAAAGCATTCCGTGAATTTGTCATTGGCCTAACCAGCCACATCAAGGCAAAAGAAACAGCAGGCTTTTTTACCAACACCACTTCCATGCTTATGGGCTCTGAATCGATTACCGAGACGCATATCTCCACCATTACTGATTCGATTATTATGCTGCGTTACGTGGAATTGTTCGGTGAAATACGCCGTGGCATTGTCGTCCTTAAGATGCGCGGGTCTTTCCATGACAAGACTATCCGGGAATATGTGATCGACGAGACCGGTATGCGAATCAAGGGCACCTTCCGCAACGTCAGCGGGATTCTGGGCGGGGTGCCGGTCTATGATATGGGCGGAGAACGTGAACGGGTTGGCGATATGTTTGCTTCCGGAAAAACCTGATTTCAAGATGGCCTCCCCCGGAATATCTCCGAATTACCAGCGGGCTCCAGGGCCCGGCGCCGGTAGCTTTGCCAGAGAGAACATGAACAAGGAAACGGTAGATATATCGGAAATTATTTCCCGGATCAGCGAAGCTATCCTAATTGTCGGCCAGGACAGAACTATTCGCTTCGCCAACCAGGCAGCCGAAAAGCTGTTCGGAAAGGAACGATCCGAATTGGTCGGGGAACTGTTCGGATTTCCAATTGAAACGGAGGATGATTCGGAACTTCAGATTTTCCAGGGTAAAGACCTTCGATTTGCCGAAATGCGCCTGGTTGAGCTTCAGTGGCAGGGCGAGGATACTTCACTTGTATCGCTCAGGGATGTTACAGAGCGCAAAAAACTTCTGGAACAGCACCAGGCCATGGAGGAAAAAATGTGGCAGAGCCAGAAAATGGAAGCAATCGGCAACGCCACGGCAGGGATTGCCGAAAATTATGAGGAGCTGCTGAGCAATCTGCTGTTGTGCCTGAAATCCATGGAGTTTGAAGATCTTTCACGTTCCGGCCGGAAATCTCTCGAACGCGCCACGGGGATGGCGCAAAAGGGAACAGAATTGACAGAAAATTTGCTTTCCGCAGCAACCGAAGACAGTTTCAAACCTCACCCGGTAGAGGCCAATCTCGTTATAAAAAGTATGGAACTTCTTATCGC
>JADFFP010000291.1 GCA_022568115.1 Pseudomonadota bacterium
CGACCCCAGCCCGCCCGAAGGGAGTTGATAGGACTGAACTCCTTTCCTACTTTGGCAGTTTATTCGTACACGCCGCGTACGTAATATCTGCTCCAATAAAATAGGGAACAGGGGGATCTGGAACGTAAATAAGCTCCCAAAAAAATTCGATTTTCTCGATGCCTTTAAATGTCCCTGGCGTTAATGAAACCGGTTTGTTGAGATTTGCCAAGTTAATGGCATCTGCGATAATGACATCTTGTTCGGCAACGGTCAGGACAGTAAACGTATTGTCATATGTCTCATAAAGCCATTGGGGAATATCACTGTAGACGGCAATTTTCTTCACTTCCTGCTCTACTAGTGCTCCTGCACAGATTAAAAATCCCCGGTCACAGTTATAGGCACTCGTCAATTCCTCACTTATTGCGAAAAATGATGTTACTGGCTGCCGGTCACAGGCCAATCCTACTTGGCTAGTGGCAGAACCACCCCCTATTTCTGCACATCCAGGTATCCACAGGAATATCAAAAGAAATAAGGGCAGGTTTTTGCTAAAACGCATGGTTGTATCTCCATAATGAAGGATATACTTCACACACCCCTGTTGGCATACAATTTCCCTCAATAGTAGCAGAGTACAAGAATAGCTACCGTACCACAAGTGCAAACGCCGACAACATGGATATCACAATAAAATAATTTCCCTACAGGGTCTAGAATTGTGACGTGACTTGCGGTTCCTACCATGGACGAAATGGGCGAGTGAAGTTGCATCATGCTTTTTAAAATGCTTTTTTTGACTTACGAGTTTTTTTCTTCTTGAGCGGCAGGCTCTTGCAGTAATTCATGCTTAAGGTAAGCCATTTTTTTAAGGTCTCGCCTTTCGCATCGACAATACTCTTCGGAATGACCGTATAACTCTTGCTCGGGGGATCGCTTGGTTTGTAGCGCAGCGGATAGCCGTCTCCCTTTTCAATCAGGCAGCTTCTGTCGTCCTCTGAGAGTTTTACGGCGATACCTGCGTTTGACAGCGAGGCAAACGGGCGCCCGTACGCATAAGCCATAATGCCGCCGAACATTGCCCGGAAGCGAATTTCAAACTCGACCGCCTCCGGGCCGATCGCCTCTTCAAGCGCTCTTTGAAGCCTCGATGGGTTATCGTCCCACATCCGTGTTCTCCTGCTTCAAACTATTTCACCTTTCACCGGGTTGTCAATTCCGGGTCTAAAAACGTGAAGTGACAGCTCACTCATCCATGGACAAAATGGCCCTGTAGGATTACACCATGGCCATGCTGAAATATATTTCCGTCAAAGGCGCCAGAGAGCACAATCTGAAGAACATCAGCGTCGACATCCCGCGCGATAAGCTGGTGGTGATCACCGGCCTTTCCGGCAGCGGCAAATCCTCGCTGGCGTTCGATACTATCTACGCCGAGGGCCAGCGCCGCTACGTCGAGAGCTTATCCGCCTATGCCCGGCAATTCCTCGAGCTGATGCAAAAGCCCGACGTCGACCATATCGAGGGCTTGAGCCCGGCGATCTCGATCGAACAGAAGACCACCTCCCGCAACCCCAGATCGACGGTCGGCACGGTGACCGAGATTTACGATTATATGCGCCTTTTGTGGGCCAGGGCCGGGGTCCCCTATTCGCCCGCCACCGGGCTGCCGATCGAGAGCCAGCAGGTCAGCCAGATGGTCGACCTGGTGATGGCCCTGCCGGCCGGGACGCGGCTTTACCTCCTTGCCCCGATCGTGCGCGGCCGCAAGGGCGAGTATAAACGCGATTTCCAGGAGCTGATCAAGAAGGGCTTCACCCGCGCCAAGATCGACGGCGAGTTTTATGAGCTGCACGACGCGCCCACCCTCGACAAGAAATTCAAGCACGACATCGACGTGGTGGTCGACCGGATTGTCATCAAGGAGGGCCTCGAGACCCGCCTGGCGGACAGCCTCCAGACCTGCCTGCAATTGGCCGACGGGCTGGCCGCGGCCGAGTTCGCCGATCAAAAGGATGACCAGGGCAATCCCAGGCGGCTTATTTTTTCCGAGCGGTTCGCCTGTCCGGTCTCGGGCTTCACGATTGAGGAGATCGAGCCCAGATTGTTTTCCTTCAACAGCCCCCACGGCGCCTGCCCGGCGTGCGGCGGCCTTGGCGAAAAACAGTATTTCGACCCGGCGCTGGTGGTCCCCAACCAGGATTTGAGTCTGCTCGAGGGCGCGGTCCACCCGTGGT
>JADFFP010000292.1 GCA_022568115.1 Pseudomonadota bacterium
CCGGTTTGCCAGACTGCACCAGCAGGGTTTCGTCATCCTCCAGGGTTTTCAGGGTTTTGATGATCGCGTCATAACACTGCCAATTGCGCGCGGCCCGGCCGATCCCGCCGTAGACCACCAGCTCCTCCGGGGCCTCGGCCACCTCTGCATCCAGATTATTCATCAGCATGCGCATCGCCGCTTCGGTCAGCCACGATTTGCAGGTAATCTTAGACCCGGTCGGGCTTTTGATTTTGCGGGTGTTATCGATGCGGCCTTTGGCGCTCATGAATGAAAATTCCCTCCTTCACTGTTTTGCAATAACTTTTCGTTAAGAGCAAGTCCCATGAACCCGGGCTTGGCTATGGCTGCTAAATTCCATTTTACATCTACCAATACAGTAACTTATATGTTACTCTATAAATATGAAAAATATAGAAGAAACCATATATAACCTGGCCGCTGGAGATGCCCGGGCTGCTAAAAAACATCTCCGTTCCGCGATCCTTGAAGGCCCCGGGTTTGAAACTCTCGGCCAGGATCTGAATATACCGCCAAAAAGCCTTATGCGCATGACCTCCTCAAAAGGAAATCCAACCCTGTCTAATTTTACGCTTATTTTGAAGGCCCTTTTACAGCGGGAAAACAAGACCTTGTCAGTTCATTTAAAAAATCAGTCAAAATCCACCCAACGGCAAATTTACCTGAATGAAATGGCGGAAAAATATATCTGGTGGCAAAGGGACCATATCGATAAATTGACCAAACGAAGAATTCTTGCCCAGGTTATGGATTTGGGGGATCTAAAGGATACGAAAAAAATGCACCAGCTGTTCAAACGGGCCGAGCTGACCGGCGTTCTTAAATCAGCAAGGCCGGGGTGGTTTCATCCAAAAAGCTGGAATTACTGGAATATCGTGCTGGGCCGGTTCAAACCCGGCGCGGTTGCCAAACCTCCTGAAAGGAAGACCCGGTGACTGTTTTTAAACCAAAAATTGATATTCTCCCGGAAAATCAAAGAAAAATCTGGCCCAGGCTCAAAGCGGCGGCAGATGAGGGGTTTGTCCTGTATGGAGGAACCGCAATTGCCCTTTACCTGGGTCACAGGACATCCGTTGATTTTGATTTTTTTACTGACAAACCGATTGATAGCGGACTGATAAACCGGCTTCCTTTTCTGAAAAAAGCCAAACTCAGTCATCGCGGCAAGAACACATTGATATTCATGGCACCCGGAAAACCCGGAGAACCGCCCGTGAAAGTTTCCTTTTTTGGCGACATTTCCTTCGCCCAGCAAGGAAACATCAAAACCACGGCTGACCAGGTTTTGAGGGTGGCCCCGATCAAAATGCTTCTGGGGACAAAACTGAAAGTGCTCTTCGACCGGATAGAACCGAAAGACTACATTGATATCGCGCATCTTCTGGATGCTGGGCTTTCCCTGGAGGACGGCCTTAAAACGGCCCAAAGAATGTTTGGCAATGCCTTTTCATCAAATGAGGCAAAAAAAACCCTTATTTACTTCGACTTGCCGGATCTGGACGAGCTAAGCCCGGCGATAAAGCAGAAACTTATTAAAGCTGTTAAAGGCGTGGAAATAAATTGAGTATGGTCCGCAATTTATTACTTTACTCTTAAGCCAATTCTTTCACGGCCTTATTGAACCGGGCCCGGACCACAGTCTCCCCGGGATGGTGGAAGTCACGCACCCGCCAGGTCCCAGAGACCATCACGTCCCTGACCGGGGTGGGCTGGCCGGCGAACACCAGGGCATCGAGGATTTGATCGCCGTTCCCGCCAATAAGCGCCGCAGAATTATCGTCAAGAACCGCGATATGGGCGGGCGCGCCGACCTGAATTTGTGATTTTTCATAGCCCATCGCCGCGGCCCCGCCGGCGGCCGCTCCGGCCCACAAGGCGGCCCCAGGGTGAACGCCGGCAATGGCGCGCTTTCCGCTGGTCAGGCGCTGGCCGTATTCGAGCAAACGCAGCTCCTCCCGCGGGTCTATCGAGACCTGGCTGTCCGAGCCGATGGCAAAGCGCCCCCCTGCCCCGGAATAATCCTCAAACGGAAAAATGCCATCGCCGAGGTTGGCTTCGGTGGTCGGGCACAGCACCACCGTGGCCCCGGATTTGGCGAGCCCTTTTAGTTCCTCATCCGTGACATGGGTGGTGTGAACCAAATTCCAGCGCCCCCCAACATCAGCATTCTCCAGCAGCCACTCGGCCG
>JADFFP010000036.1 GCA_022568115.1 Pseudomonadota bacterium
GGTCTGATCTGTCAGGCAGGAAAGAGATGCGCATAATCATTACACGGCCCCTTGAACGGGCGAAACCTCTTGAAAAAAAACTCGAGGAATTGGGGGTTGAAATGCTATTGGCGCCAATGCTGAAGATAGAAAACTGCGCCTTTGAGGTCCCCGAAGGTCCCTTGCAAGCGATAATATTCACCAGCGTTCAGGGAGTGGAGGCAACCGCCGGCTATGATTCGCTGCATATCTTTCCGGCGTTGACGGTTGGCTCCAAAACCGCAGGAGCTGCGGCCAAAGCCGGGTTTCAGACCGTTTATAATGCTGATGGGGATGTTGAAGCGCTCTATGATCTGATTCTGGAAAAAGGAAATACCGGCAAGGGCCTGCTGCTGCATCTTGCGGGCGAGCAAACAACCGGCAACCTGGTTGAGCGGCTTCAGAAAAAAGGGTTTCAAGCTGAGCGCCGCAAAGTTTATGTTGCCAATGCGGCGGATAGTTTGCCTGCCAGCGTGCTGGAAAAGCTCCGCGCCCGGGCGGTGGATGCGGTATTGTTTTTTTCTACCCGGACCGCACATATATTTAATCAGATCGCCCGGGAAAACAGTTTGGAAGACGCCCTGGGCCGGGCTATTACGCTTTGTTTGAGCGAAAACATCGCCTCAGAGGCAAAAAAACTGCCCTGGAAAAAGGTCCTGGTAGCTGACAACCCCACCGAACAGTCAATGATCGACCTTTTACGGGGCTTGCGGAAATGATAAAGCGGATAAAGAACCGAAAATGACTGAAAAAAGGAAACCACCGGTAATCGAGGGCGAAATCGTGGAAAAGAACCAAAAACCCCAACAGGCCAAAAAAACCGCGGTCAAAAAACCGCAACAATTCGTTTCCGAACGAATTGTTGGTTTGGTGGTGTTGACCTTGGCTCTGATTGTCGGGGGGTATTACGGCTATCCTTATCTCAGCGGTTGGGTTTCAGGTTTTTCCGGGGAGGAAGAAAAAACAGCTGTTTCCCAGGAAAATCAGGCCGGGCCAAGATTGGAAGAAAGGGTGAATTTGCTTGAGGACCGGGTAGCCGAAGTGGAACACCTTCAGGGGGAGATGAGCACCTCCGCCGGGCCGGATGATGGCCTGGAGGTCAGAATTGCCGCTCTGGAGAATAAAATTGCCCAAATCCCGGTTGCTGCAGGAGAGGCCGGAGACAGCCTTCAGGAAAATCTGAAAATTGCGGAAATGGCCACAGAATTGACCGCCCTGAAAAATGCTTTTAAGGGCTTGGTTGCTTCTCAAAGGCCGTACTCCCCGGGATTTTCGGGTGCTTTGGCAAAGCTGGCGCCACCACTTTATCAATCACGCCCGTTCGCCGGAGAGCTGGAGCAGGTTCGTATTTATATTCTGGAAATGCCGGCGCTAGACCAGGCGACGCTATCCGCGCCGGTGAGTGTTTTGTCCAAATACGCCCACACCGGGATTGTCGATATAGCCGGGTTGCAGGAGGAGTTTTCCAAAGCCGGGCTTAAGGCTCTGCGCACCGAAGGCCTTTCCCCTGACGCTGGATGGTGGCAGCGGACCTGGGCCAAAATCAAGGGCCAGGTAGTTATCAGAAGAACTGACGGGACTGGCGCATCCACCCTGGAAGCCACAATCTCAAAAGCAGAAGCCTACCTGGCCGCAGGGGAAGCGGGGGCGGCGCTTGACTTAATCTCAGCTTTACCGGCCAACCAATCCGGGGCGTTTCAGGACTGGGTTTTAAGGGCTGGACAGCGAGCGGAAGCCCTTGAGGCATTTGAGGCCCTGACCGGGCATATTTCAAAGCAGGCCCGGGCCACTACAGCGAACCAGTAAATGAAACGTCTTGTCATATATATGGTTATCATTTTGGCTATCTCCATTTCGCTTGCCTGGTGGGCTGACCATCCCGGCGCGGTGACCATCAGTTGGCTGGGGCATGATATTTACACCTCATTTGCGGTTTTGTTTTTCATGGTTGCCCTGCTGCTGGCGTTTGGACTGGTGATCCAGAGTCTGTGGAACTGGGCCAAGCGCGAACTGCCCGTGGTGGGGGAAAACAAGCACTTGCGCCGCCAGGAACGCGGGCTTGAAATCCTGAATAAGGCGGTGGTTGCCCTGGCCGCCGGTGACGGCGTCAATGCCAGAAAACTGGCCCTCAAGGCAAGCAAGATGCTTCCCCCCCAGCCGATGATGCATGTGGTGGCTGCTCAGGCGGCGAAACTGTCCGGCGACAAGGAAGCGGCAGAAAAGGAATTCAGGGATTTGCTGAAAAACCCGGAAGCTGCATTTTTGGGCGTCCGCGGGCTGCTGGTTGCTGCTGTTGCTGAAGGAAAGGGCCGGGAAGCCCGGCGCCTGGCGGAAAAAGCAAAAGAGATTAATCCCAAAAGCGCCTGGGCGATCAAAACGCTGTTTGACCTGCAGGTTAAAGCCACCGACTGGGAAGAAGCCGAGGCCACTCTGGAGGACGGGAAGCGATCCAGGGTTTTCACCCGGGAAGAAAAAAACAAGCTGCTGGCGACACTTAATTATTGCCGGGCCAAGGAAGCGGAGCTTGGCAACGAATGGGACCGGGCAACCACCCTGGTTCAAAAGGCGTTGCGCACCAGAAAGGATTTCCTGCCTGCGGTTCTTATGTCGGTCCGGCTTGACCTGGATGCGGGTAAAAAACGCCGCGCCCTGCGCACGCTTGAAGGGGCTTGGGCTTTAACTCCGCACCCGGATATTGCCGGGGCTTATAAATTTATCGAGGCTGATGAGCCCGCAGTGGCCCGTTACCGCCGCCTGCAAAAACTGGCCAGGGCAAACCCCAAACATATTGAAAGCCATCTGATGCTTGCTGATCTGGCGCTTGGCGCCGGCAAAAATGCCGGGGCTCAGAAACATCTGGATGAAGCCCTGGCAAAAAGCTCCCGGGCACGGGTTTTTCAACTGCAAGCCGACCTTGAGGATGCCCGCGGAGGCTCCCAGAGTAAAATCAAGGACTGGACTGACAAAGCGGAAAATGGAATGCCAGAACCATTATGGCAATGCTCAAACTGCGGTGCGGAGATGGAACACTGGGCGCTTCATTGCCCGACCTGCAGAATGTTCAACACCCTGGATTGGCGTTCAACAGAACCGCATGAAATAAAATTACGGGAAGCTGAACAGCAGGATTTCCTGACCATGCTGCCCAATCCCCTGCAGGATAATTCGGTCTATTCCAGAAAATCTCCGGATCAAAAGAAGTAAACGCCGGGGCGCGGATTAGCCCTCCGGGCGTCTTTTTGGCGGGCGGTCCCGCTGGTCCATCCGGCTAAACTCAAATCCGGCCTGGAAATATTTTTTTCGTTGTTCACTTGGGAGAGTGGTGGCAACTTCGGTAATGACTGTCTGCAGGGTCACCCGCGTTATGTCCCCGGATTTTTGCATCCGCAGGGACAAAGCCTCAAAAGCGGCCGGGTCAAACTCATCAGCCAGCAGGATCTCCCGGACCTTGAGGCGCAACTCGAACAAATTCAGGAATTTGGGTTTTTCGGCTGCTTTGAATTTACGCCAGATTTTATCCACAACTGCCCGGTATTCCGGGGAAAGGGCCTCCCTTGCGGCTTCCATGTTAAACTGTTCCGTGCCGCCCCGGGGCTGATGGATGCCGGGCCGGTTAAAGTGCACGAATAGGGCTCCTGCGACAAAAAAGTTTAAAGCCAGGGAGACCAGCAGAACGGTATATATTATTTTTGCGTATTTCATGGTCCTATCCTACCATCATCAATTCAATTTCGTCGGTGATCGTATCGCCTCCTTCGGGAGTGGCATAAAACCCGACCCATATTCCAATCAGGGCGGAGGCCATCAAAACAGCAGCCGGTTTCCATACCGGGCCGAAAGGCCACAGAACTACCTGCCAGGTTTTGGGAGCAAGGATTTGTTCGGCATCAGCCATTATCCTGAAAATCAGATCCGGCGAAGCAGAAGGCATGCCGAGGTTCTCTTTCAAAACGTCTTTGCCCGCCTTGTTCAAGAATGGATTATCAATTTTGCTGGCCATTATAAACCTCCGATCAGGTCTTCTCGTTTGTCCCGTAAGCGTTTTTTAAGCCCTTTTCGCCCCCGCGCCAGAAGCGATTCCAGAGCCTCGATGCTGATCCCCATTATTACCGCGGCTTCGATATTGGTTTCCTCTTGCAGGTGGACCAGGGTTATCGCCGCCCTTTGACGTTCCGGCAGGGAAAAAATGGCAGTGTTCAAAACCTCCGCCACTTCGCCGTTGTGGATGTCATCCAGCTGCGAGGGCGCTTCGGTTCGCTCCGGAATTCCCTGATCCGAAATTTCCTTTGTTTTCCTGAGCCGGTCAATACAAAGGTTGTAAACCACCCGGTACAGCCAGACACTTATTTTCGCATCAGGTTTCCACCTCGGGGCCTGTTTCCAAAGCCTTAAGAACGCCTCTTGGCTGGCATCCTCGGCCTCGGCGACATCCTTCAGCATTTGATAGGCCAAGCCCAGCATCAGGTTCAAATGGCCATCAACAAGGGTGCGGCAGGCGGTCATGTCACCTGCCGCTACCGATTTCAGCAATTGTGCATCTGAATGTCTGTCGCCCATCACCCTTTTCGGTGTTCTTTCGTTGGAGGAAACGTATTCGGGCGAGGCACCACATGCACATCCTTACCTAGTCTCGGCCCCTTGACCGTTTAATAAGAAGGTCGCGCATGGCCGCCTTCGCCTCGAGCAATGTTACCTGACCATCAAGGTTAGAGTCCATATCCTTAAATCGGCGGTCGCCGAAAACCTCCATTTCTTCTAGGGAAATAAAGCCATCACCGTCGATATCGAGGTAGGTAAACATATTGCCCCTGCCGTCCCGGGGCCCTTTAGCTTCGGGGGCTTGGCCGCCCATTACCGCTTTTTTTGCGGCCATCGCCTCATCAAAGCTGATCAGGCCGTCCTGGTTCACGTCGGTGCTGGCGAATTTTTGCTCACGCTGGGCTGCAAATTCGGCGTGGCTGATCACACCGTCGCCATTAAAATCTAGCTCGGCGAATTTTTCCTCGCCTCTGACGGGGTCACCCGGAGGGGCTTCGGCCAGGACTGGGCCGGCCAGCAGGACCGGGGTTGCTAATAGTGCGGCTATAAGTGTCTTTTTCATAATATCTTCCTTTGCTTGGGTGCTGTCGCAGCTGTTATATTTTTAACGGCGGGGCTGATCAATTCCGTCGCGCTTTTTTGGGTTTGAGGAATTAGGTCTTGTTGCAGATACAAAAACTGCATTATAAAACCACCAATCTTTTTAAGCCGCCTTAGCTCAGTTGGTAGAGCATCGCATTCGTAATGCGGGGGTCGGGTGTTCAAATCACCCAGGCGGCACCATTTTTCCTAAATTTTGAAGAAACGGGACAAATGCGCTTTTTGCCTTTTTCCTGTTTTCAAGGTCAAGTCTTGGGTTTACCATGGTTCAACCTTTGAAAAGGCGGGGGGGAGCTGTGATCGATTTACGTCCGATACTTCTGGTGATTGGCTTTTTGCTGATCCCGCTCGGGTTGGGCATGCTGGCGCCGGCGCTAGTGGACCTGTCAATGGGCCACCACGAATGGCAGGTGTTTGTCACGGCCAGTGCGCTGACGCTTTTTGTCGGCGCCGGACTGTATTTATCCAACCGCGGCGCGGGCGGCGAGTTGAGCATCAAGCAAGCCTTTGTGCTGACCGTTCTGGTGTGGGTGGTTTTGCCCGGGTTTGCCTCATTGCCGTTCATTTTTACACAGCTGGACTTGTCCTTTACGGACGCCTACTTTGAGGCCATGTCGGGCTTGACCACCACCGGGTCAACGGTCATTTCAGGGCTGGATACCGCGCCGCCGGGGATTCTGATCTGGCGGGCGATCCTGCAGTGGCTGGGGGGCATTGGCATCATTGTTATGGCGATTGCGGTGCTGCCGATGCTGAAAATCGGAGGCATGCAGCTGTTCCGGATGGAATCCTCCGATGCCTCGGAAAAAATCCTGCCCCGGGCGACACAAATTTCAGGGGCAATCGCAGTTCTTTACTTAACCTTGTCGATCATTTGCTTCCTGGCGCTGGTTTTTGCCGGGATGACCACCTTTGAAGCCACCGCCCACGCCATGACCACCATTGCAACAGGCGGGTTTTCAACTTCGGACCAGTCGATTGGGCATTTTGACAGCGCCCTGATCGATGGTATTGGGGTGCTTTTCATGATTATCGGCAGCCTTCCTTTTGTCCTTTATCTGCAGGTCGTCAGGGGACGGCCGATGAAGCTATGGCAGGACGACCAGGTCAGGTTCTTTCTGGCGCTGGTGTTTTTGCTGGTGATGTTCCTGGCCCTGTGGCTGGTTTTTGAAAAGGACTATTCGCTGGCCCAGGCGTTGCGCTATTCCAGTTTTAATACCGTTTCCATTCTGACCGGAACCGGGTATTCAACCATTGCCTTTGATGCCTGGGGGTCATTGGCGCTGGTGTTCTTTTTTGTTATCATGTTTATCGGCGGCTGTGCCGGGTCGACCACCTGCGGGATCAAGGTTTTCCGTTTTCAGGTCCTGTTCGCCGGGGTCGCCACCCAGATGAAAAAACTGAGCCAGCCCCACGCCGTATTCAAACCCCAATTCAACCGCCGGCCGATCCCTGAGACGGTGACAGATTCGGTTATGGGATTCCTGTTTCTATTCGCCGTTTCGTTCGTGGTTCTGGCGGCAGCACTCGCTCTTACCGGGTTGGATTTCCTGACCGCGCTTTCAGGTGCCGCCACCTCAATTGCCAATGTCGGGCCGGGCCTGGGGGACGTTATCGGCCCGTCGGGAACCTTCGGCCCGCTGCCCGATAGCGCCAAGTGGATATTAGCTTTCGGCATGCTGCTTGGAAGGCTGGAGCTGTTGACTGTTCTGGTGCTGTTTACACCTTCGTTCTGGCGCGCTTAAGTTTTACTTCCGCAAAGATCCGGTCGAGTTTTTCCAAAGCTTCAGAGATGTGGCTGTCCTCAATAATCAGGGGCGGCAACAGCCTTAGGATATTTTCGCCGGATGGCGTCAGAACCAAACCCAACTCAAGTCCACGGGCAATCAGCGGGCGGATCTTGACGGAACATTCCACCCCGATCATCAGGCCCAGACCGCGGACGTCAGTGATCAGTTCGGGATAGCGCTGTTTCAGTTTATTCAAGCCTGTCATCAGAGTTTTGGTGATTTCCTGGACATGGCCCAGAAATCCCTCTTCCAGAATCACATCCAGAACCGCATTGCCCACCGCCATGGCCAACGGGTTGCCGCCGTAGGTGGTGCCGTGGCTGCCAGCGCTGAGCGCTTCCCCGACCGAGGCCCTGGCCAGGCAGGCGCCGATCGGAAACCCGCCGCCAATTCCTTTGGCAACAGCCATGATATCAGGGGTAACGCCTGCCCATTCGTGGGCAAACAATTTGCCGGAACGCCCCATGCCGCACTGGATTTCATCAAAAATCAGCAACAGTCCATGTTCGTCTGCAATCTCCCGCAAGCGTTGCAGTTGTTCTTTTTTGGCTGGCAGGATGCCGCCTTCTCCCTGTACCGGTTCGATCAGGATGGCCGCGGTTTCATCGCTGATGACGGCTTTAAGGGCATCAATGTCGATGAAAGGAACAAAATCAAACCAGTCGGGCATCGGACCGAAACCCTCGATCAGTTTTTCCTTGCCCGAGGCGGCGATGGCGGCAAGGCTGCGGCCGTGGAAAGCGTTGATAAAAGTGATCACTCGATAGCGTTTTTCATCGCCCTTTGCATGGTGGTATTTGCGCGCCAGCTTCAGGGCGCATTCGATTGCCTCTACGCCCGAGTTGGTAAAAAAAACGTTGTCGCCAAAAGTGGCCTCAGTCAGGCGTTCAGCCAGCTTTTCCTGTAACGGGATTTGAAAAAGGTTTGAAGTGTGCCAGAGCTTTGCCCCCTGTTCATTCAGGGCTTTTACCAGATGCGGATGAGAGTGCCCCAGAGCGGTGACCGCTATGCCGGACGCGAAATCCAGATACCGGGCTCCCTTGACGTCAAACAGATAAGCACCCTCACCCCTCTCAAACGCCACATCGAAGCGTCTGTAAACCGGCATCAGCGGGTCGGGTTTATTGTGTTTTCTAGCCATCTAAGGTTTCAGCTTGTAGCCGCTTTTAAAAATTTTATAAACCAACAGCCACAGCACGATATTGAGGCCGAGGGTCATCCAGATGCCCACCGTAATGTCACTGTCGGCGCGCCCGATCATGCTGTAGCGGAACCCGTCGATGAGGTAGAAAAAGGGATTGACAAGGCTAATTTTCTGGGCCAACTCAGGCAGCCGTTCAATCGAATAAAAGGTTCCCGACAACAGCGATAAGGGGATAATAATAAAGTTGTTCAATCCCGCCGCATGATCAAATTTCTCCGCCCACACGCCCGCCACCACACCGGCCAAAGACAGCAGGGTTGCCCCGGAAAGCAGGAAATAAACAAACACGCCCAAGTGCTGGATTTCAACCTCTACTCCCGGCCAGAAGAAAAAAGTAACGAGGATTGCCAGGCCGACTATAACCCCGCGGGTAATGCCCCCCATAACGTAACCGAAAGCCAGCTCGCCTGCTGACAGCGGTGGCATCAGAACATCCACAATGTTGCCTTGCACCTTGCTGATCAAAATCGAGGAGGCAGGGTTTTGATAGGCGTTTTGCAAAACCGTCATCATAACCAGGCCGGGAGCCAGAAACGTCCCGAAAGGAACCCCAGCAACTTCCCGTCCGGCACCCCCAAGCGCCAGCGAAAAAATCGCCATGAACAACAGCCACGAGATGGCGGCCGCGTATCCCGCA
>JADFFP010000037.1 GCA_022568115.1 Pseudomonadota bacterium
CCTTTCTCCGGCCAGCCGTACAACCTGAACAGCCGGAAAAGGTTCGATAAACTCACCCCCATCAAAGGGTGCGAATAAAAACGCGAGGCCCTAGCCTCAGATCTATCGGTGGCTTTCAAGCGCCCCTCCAGGATGATCTTGGGGAGGCCTTACACGCTATTCGGTGGCTTCCAGCGCCTCGGCCTCCAGGTTCAGCACCTTTTGCTTTAGCAGGGAAAGAAGCCCGGTAAAACCCTGATCACGGATGATCGGGGAAAATTCGGAGCGGCGCTGCGCCAGCTCGGAATGTTTTCCCTTGAGATAAATATCGATCACCTGGTAGCTCCCATCGCCGTTCGGGTTAACCACATAGCCGATCATGATCTCATCGCCCTTGGCCTTGACCAGTTTGGTCGAGACCAGAACCCGCCCCTTGCGCATCTGAATTTCCTCTATTGTGACAAACTGCTGGCCCGAATAGCCCTTGAAACGCGACGCGTAGGTGGCCAGCGAGAACTGGTAGAAAGCCTCAGTCAGGTCGGCCTTTTGCTGGTCGCTGAAGTTTTTCCAGTTGGGGCCGGAGGCGAGCCGCACCATAATCCCGGAATTGAATGTCTCGCGGACCGGATCGCTGAGATAATCGCGGCGCTTTTCAAACCCCCAGACTTTGGCGTTTTGCATGGTGGTCAGGAGGTTTTCATGAAAAGCCTCGATCAGGCCGGTGGCCTCGGACGCCGCCGCCCCGGAGGCGGAAAGGCAAACCAGCGCAAAAGCCGTAACCAGCCCTTTTAAGAGGCGCAAAAACCTGCCATAAATTCGTCTAAGGTAAATCATAACGTCCTTTAAGCTTATTTTATCAGGCCTTATATGAACGTAGCCCTAACAATAATCCATAATTTTTTAAGAAATTTGACCGGTTGTGCGATCAAGCGGCCGGCGCTGTTTGTGGTGGTCTCGCTGATTATGACCGGCCTGGCGGCGTTTTACATCGGCGGCCATATCGAGGTGCACACCGATACCGATGAGATGATCAACCCGGAACTGCCGTTCCGCCAGACTTTCCATGATTTTAATGCCGCCTTCCCGCAGTTCAACAACAGCTTTATTATCGTCATCGACGGCGAGACCCCCGAAGCCGCGGTGGAGGCTCAAGAACTGCTGGCCGCCTATCTTAATGCCCGCAAGGGTTTGTACAAAAGCGTCTATGCGCCGGGCGCCGGTGCGTTTTTTGACCAAAACGGTTTTCTCTATCTGGATTTTGACCGGCTGGTGGATTTGTCCGACCAGCTGGCCGCCGCCGAGCCGGTTTTGGCCGCGGTTTCTGAGGACCCGTCGCTGCGCGGTCTGTTCGATATTCTCAGCGAAGCGATGGAGGAAATATCGGAAGGCGATGCCCCGCCAGAAAAATTAACCGAGGTTCTGGGATCAATCACCGCCAGCACCCGGGCCGCCGCCAAGGGCCGTGAGCAGGCGCTCTCGTGGCGGGCGATTTTCCTCGATGATGAGGATTTGGCAAAGGCCCAACGCCGGCTGCTGATCGTCCAGCCGGAGCTGGATTTCACGCAGCTGCAATCGGCCAAGGCGGCGCTGGCCGGGGCCCGCGCGGCGGCCCGTGAAGTGGCCCAAGAGACCGGGACTTTAATTCGCTTTTCCGGAAAAATGGCGATCAGTTCGGATGAGCTGAAAAGTGTCGCGGACGGGGCCATGCTGGCGGGCGCCCTTTCTTTTATCCTGGTGGCGCTGGTGCTCGGTTTTGGCATCCGCTCGGCCCGGCTGGTGTTCGCGGCGCTGACCACGCTGTTTGCCGGGCTGATCTGGACCGGGGCGTTTGCGCTTGTGGCGATCGGCTATCTCAACATCATTTCGATTGCTTTCGCGGTGCTGTTTATCGGCCTCGGGATCGATTTCGCGATTCACTTTTCGCTCAGGTACCAGGAGGAAGTGCAGGGGGGCTTGCCGGTCGATCAGGCGCTGATCAAAACCTCGGTCACGGTGGGCGCGCCGCTGGCGCTGTGCGCCCCGACCACGGCGCTGGCGTTTTATGCCTTTATGGCGACCGATTATGTTGGCCTGGCGCAGCTCGGGCTGATCTCCGGGACCGGGATGTTTATCTCGTTCTTTACCTCGCTGACCTTCCTGCCGGCGCTGTTGAAGCTGATGCCGCTCAAGAAAGGCAAGGTGGTCTTTAATATCCATGCCAAACAGGAAGCCGGGTTTATCGCCAAAAACGGCCGCCGAATTGCCCTGGCCGGCCTGGGGTTCGGCCTGGCCTCGGTTTATTTTGCGGCGCAGGCGGATTTTGATTTCGATCCCATCAACCTGAAAGATCCCAAATCGGAATCGGTCACCACCTTCTTTGATCTGATGGCCGGGGAGAAAACCTCTCCCTATACGATCCAGATCCTGGCCGCCGGGGAGCAGCAAGCCGCCGCTCTCAAGGATACCCTGACCGGCTTGCCGGAGGTCGACGAGGTGATCATCCTTCAAAGCTATGTGCCGGAGCGGCAGGAAGAAAAACTCGAGGTGATCGATACCATATCGATCTTCCTCAACCCGGTATTCATCGGCCGCGGGTCAGCCGCCCCGCCTTCATGGGAGGAAAATGCCGCGGCGGTCTCAACCTTCCGGGAAAAAGTCTCGGCCCTAGAAGCGGCGCGGCCCGGCTTGCCGGTAACCGCGGCGGCGATGGAACTGAGCGCCAGCCTCGAGGGCTTGGGCGCCGGGGAGATAAACAGCGCCGCCAGACAAGCGCTTTTGCAGCAAAATCTATTCAGCACTTTCCCGCGCCTTGTGGACCAGCTGGATGCCGCGCTGGGCGCCGATTATGTCACGCTGGCCGGCTTGCCGGAGGAAATCACCAGCCGCTATAGGGCCGATGACGGCCGCTTCCGGGTCGAGGTTTTCCCGAGCGCCGATCTGAGTTCCGCAAGGGACCTTGAGCGCTTCGTAGCCGCGGTGTCCGTGCTCGCCAGCGAAGCCTCCGGCAGCCCGGTGCAGATTTATAATTCCGGCCTGGTGGTCAAGGGCGCGATGATCCGGGCCTCAACCATTGCGGTGGTCGCAATGGTGCTGTTCCTGACCCTGATCCTGAGACGCGCATCAAGCGTCGCGCTGATCACTCTCCCGGTTTTTCTGGCCGGCTTGCTGACCCTGGCGGCAATGACCCTGCTGGGCCTTAAGTTCAACTTCGCCAATGTGATCGTCATCCCGCTGCTGATTGGGCTCGGGGTCGACAGCGGCATTCATCTGGTTCTCCGGGCCCGGGAGGAAAAGGAAAACACCAAACTGCTATCCTCCTCAACGCCGAGAGCGGTGCTGTTGAGCGCGCTCACCACGCTCGGCTCGTTTGGCACCCTGGCGATCTCCGCCCACCAGGGAACCGCCAGCATGGGTATCCTCTTAGCGCTGGCCATTGTGATGATCCTGATCGCCACTCTGCTGGTGCTGCCGGGGCTGATGATTTGGCTGCAAAACGCCGGAAAAACCGCCAAAAACTAAAATAAGACCATTTTGTTACTGTTTTCCCTTGACGGCACCGTGAAATTGTCACAATTACTGGACTTTATAGCCCCGTCAAGAGGGGAAAAATAAAAAATAAAACCAACAAAAGGGGCTTAAGCAAGTGGCCGTACCATTGATCCAGCAGCTGCGCGTCGGCGCCTACATTATGAAACAGCGTCTCGAAGGGAATGATAAGTATCCCCTGGTTCTGATGCTCGAGCCCCTGTTCCGCTGCAACCTGGCCTGCCCCGGGTGCGGTAAGATCGACTATCCCGACGCGATCCTGAACAAACGCTTGTCGGTCGAGCAGTGCCTTGAGGCGGTTGATGAATGCGGCGCCCCGGTGGTCTCGATCCCGGGCGGCGAACCGCTGATCCACAAAGAGATCAAAGCGATCGTCGACGGCATTACCGCGCGCAAGAAATTCGTTTACCTGTGCACCAATGCGCTGCTGCTCAAGAAAAAAATGCACCTGTTTCAGCCAACCCCCTACCTGACTTTTTCGATCCACCTCGACGGGCTCGAGGAAGACCACGACCAGGCGGTCGACCAGCAGGGGGTGTTCGATATCGCCACCGACGCCATCCGCGCAGCGGTAAAGCGCGGCTTCCGGGTGACCGTCAATGCTACCCTGTTTGACAACGCGACCGCGGAAAAAGCCGCCGAGTTTTTCGATTTCGCGATGACCCTCGGGGTCGAGGGGATTACCGTTTCCCCCGGCTATGCCTATGAGCGGGCCTCGGATACCGACCATTTCTTAGGGAGAAGGCGCGCCAAGAACCTGTTCCGCGATATCTTCCGGATCCAGAAGCAGCAGGGCAAAAACTGGATCTTCAACCAGTCGACCCTTTACCTCGATTACCTGGCCGGCAACCAGGAATACCACTGCACCCCGTGGGGCAATCCGACCCGCAACATTTTCGGCTGGCAAAAGCCCTGCTACCTGCTCGGCGAAGGCTATGTTCCAACCTTCAGGGAGCTGATGGAAACCACCGACTGGGATAGTTACGGCACCGGCAATTATGAAAAATGCGCCAACTGCATGGTCCATTGCGGGTATGAGCCGACCGCGGTCAACGAAACCGTCAAGCATCCCTTGAAGGCCTTCATGGTGTGGCGCCGCGGGATCGAAACCGAAGCGCCGATGGTCCCCGAAATCTCACTTAAAGATCAGCGCCCGGCGGAATTTATGTTTGAAAAGATGGTCTCGAGCGCGATGAAATCAGAGCCTGAGGCCAAACAGCGGAAGGCCAAGAAAAGCCGCGCGGCGTAAGGTCCGGCTGGCCCGGGCGGTTTTCACCCCGAAGGCCGGCAAGTGCGCCAGGTCGGACGGGTTCTTCACGATCCCCTTGAACAAAGCGGCGGCGCTGATGCCGCCGTCTTCGGTCATCGCCGGGACCAGCGAGGCGGGCAGGGTATCGGTCACCGCATCTGAAATCGCCCGCACGACGATAAACGGGACGCCGCAGTCCCGGGCCGCCCTGGCCACCCCGAAACTTTCCATATCAACCCCCAGCGCGCCGGTTTTTTCGTGCGCCGCGCGTTTGTCGGGCTCCAGTTCGAGCGCCACCGGCAGACTGATCAAGGGCCCGGTGACCGGGGCCATCTTGAGCGGCAGCCGGCCCAGATAAGCGCTGCGCCAGGTCTTGTCGGGATGAAATTCGGATCCCTTCTCGCAAATCACCAGGCCGGGCAAAATCAGGGCGCCAACCGGGGCCTCATGGCTCAGGCCCCCGGCGATCCCGAAACTGACCAGCCCCCGCGCCCCCCGCTCGACAAAGCCGCAAGCCAGGTTGTAGGCGCGCTGCTGATTTCCGGCCACCGAGGCGATCATCGGCAGAATTGTTTTTTTGCGTTTGGCGGCTTTGCGGAGGATCTCCGCCTCGGCGCTCACGCTAGCGCGCCTTCTTCGCTGGCCCAGCGGCGGATTCCGGCGTCTCTTCCGTCTCGATGTCGGCCGTGATTTCGACCCGGCTGCCGGTCATTTCGGCGATCGCCTCCGCGGCGTCGAGGGCGCGGTCCCAGCCCTCCTCGATCAGGTCACCGGAGGCGCCGGCGATCACCTGCGCGATCGGCAGGCGCTTGCCGCTCACCTTAACAAGCACGATTTCCCAGGCGCGAAAGTCCAGCGGGTGCGGACCGGGCGCGACGATCCCCTGCTCGAAGTCCTCGACGACGATGTGATCGATCTTCCAGAACGGCACCAGGTCCATCGTGCCGATGCCGAGGCCGAGCACGCCCTGCTGGAAGCACACCGACTTCTTCGCTTTCTCGACGACGACGGCGGCACCGATTACCGAGTACACAAGGCCCATCGCCGCGAACGGCGCCAGCAAGAGGCCCGGCAGCAGGATGAGCACCAGCACCGTCGCCGAGAGGTCGCCCGCGAACAGGACGACCGAAGCGAAGATCGCCGCGCTGATCAGGAGGCCGGCCAGCGGGAAGATAACAGCGCCGCGCTCCGGGCGCAGGTCGATCCGCTCTTCGCGCACGACGAGCACGCGACGGTCGAGGGGGATTCGCCTCGTTTCGCTCATGCTCATCCGATTGTATCCCGCCACCGCGTTTGACGGCCCTCGTAACCGGCCATAGAATTCGAGCCGAGACCACCATGCGCAAAGACATCGTCGACATCCTCGCCTGCCCGATGGACAAAAGCCCGCTGGAGCTGTCCATCGAGGAGGCCAACGGCGACGAGGTGATCCAGGGGATGCTCACCTGCACCAAGTGCGGCGAAAAGTACCCGGTAGAGGACCGCATTCCCAACCTCCTCCCGCCGGAGATGCGTGCCGGCTCGACCGGCAAGCAGAGCGGCTGAGCATGGATCCCGCCCAGCGCACCGGCTTGATCATCATGCTCGTCTCCGCGTTCCAGTTCGTGATCTTCTTCTGGGCGCTGACGCGGCGCAGCTACCTGGCCCTGGCCCTGCCCGTCCTCAGCGCGCTTGCCGCCGTCTCGGCGCTCGCCTTCTGGATCGGCTGGACGATGTTCACCGGCGAGGACGAAGAGCTCGATGAGATGAGCGAACCACCGGCGCCCGAAGAGACCTAGCCCGGCCCGTCGCCCCCCAGGCCGCCCCAGCGCTCCCCCGTGATCCGGCGCACGCCCGCATCGCCTGCTTCCCGTGCGAGATCCGCAATCGTACGGTCGAGGATGGGATGCACGATGTCCCCGGCGATCTCAGCGAGCGGCACTAGCACGAACGGGCGCTCGGCCATACGAGGGTGCGGCACCGTAAGGTCGACGGTCTCGACGATATCGCTTTCGTAGAGGAGCAGATCGAGGTCGATCAGACGGGGCGCCCAGCGCTTTGCGATTGGGGGCCGGCCGATCTGACGTTCGACTGCCTGCAAGAAACGCAAGAGATCCAACGGCTCCAGCTGTGTTTCGATCCGGCAGGCCGCGTTGTAGTATGGCGGCCCGTCACTTCCGTCCGGCGTCACGGCGTCCGTCTCGAATAGCGACGAGACCGCGACGACGCGGGCACCGTCCTCGATCGCCCGCAACGCCGAGCGCAGGTTCGCCTCGCGGTCGCCGAGGTTGGCGCCGAGGGCGATGTAGACGTCAGCCACTGCGCTTGGCGAGGATGGCGTAGGTAAACGCTCCCTTCGCCACAAGGTCATCCGATCCTCGCCGCCGCACCTCAGCTTCGGCGAACGCCACCGCGCGCCCGATGCGCAGTGTCCGAGCCTCGCAGACCAGCTCGTCGCCGACGCGGGCGCCGGAAAGGAAGCTGACGCTCATATCGACCGTCGCGTGCGGCGTCTCGGCCATCGCCTCCAGGCCGCGGATCGTGACGATGGCGTGCCCGGCGGCCTCGTCCATGAGCGTCGTGATGACACCGCCGTGCACAACCCCGTTCGGGTTCATGTGCTTCTCTTCGAGCGTCAGCGACATCACGCTGACGCCCTCCTCAAACGAGTCAATCCGGCCGCCGAGCATCTGCATCATCGGACTGATGGGTGCTTCCGATGGGTCCCTCACTCCTCCTCCTTCCAGCCGCGCACGACTGCGTCGGCCATGCGTGCGACGCGCGACATCTCCCGGACGTCGTGCACGCGCACGATGTCTGCCCCGCCCGCGATCGCGATGGCGACTGTCGCCGCTGTGCCCTCGAGGCGCTCCTCGGCCGGCAGCCCGCCGAGCACGGCGCCGATCGTCGACTTGCGTGACGTGCCGACGAGGACCGGACGGCCGATGATCCGCAGCTCCCGCAGACGACGGAGCATCTCCAACGCCTGCTCGTTCGTCCAGCCGAAGTTGAATCCGGGGTCGAGGATCAGCTGCTCTTCGGGCAGTCCGGCCTCGCGGGCGATGCGCAGGCTTTCCAGCCAGCCCTCGATAACGTTACCAATCGTGTCCTTGAATTCGCGGCCGCGCTGCTGATGCATAGCCACCGCCGGCACACCGGCCTTCGCGGCGACGCCCGCCAGCCGCGGCTCGCGGCGGAAGCCGTACACGTCGTTCACGAGCGCGGCCCCGGCTTCGATCGCCGACTTCGCAACGTCCGCCTTGTACGTATCGATGCTCACCGGCACATCCAACTCGCGCACGAGCCGATCAACGACGGGAATCGTGCGCCTCAGCTCCTCCTCCGCGTCGATCTCCTCGGCGCCGGGCCGCGTCGACTCGCCGCCGACGTCGATCATGTCGGCTCCGTCCTCGCACATCCGGGCCGCCAGGCGAACCGCCGCGTCGACGTCCGTGCCGACGCCGTCGCCGGAGAACGAGTCGGGCGTGACGTTGAGGACACCCATGACGTACGTTCGCTCGCCCCAGACGAACTCACGCCCGCCGATGGTGATGGGCGCCGGCTGATGCTGCGTCGCGGCCTGCATGACAGACCTAGCCTATAATGCAAGCCGCCGTGACACGCAACCGAGGTGCCCCATGACCGCGTACCCGAACCCGGACATCCTGGCCGAAACGGACTGGCTCGCCGAGCACATCGGCGACCCGGGCTTGCTCGTCGTGGACTGCGACGAGTTCCCGGCCTTCATGCGCCTGCACATCGATGGCGCGGTCGGCCTGCGCACGCACCACTACCTGAAGGCGACGGGTGATTCGGCATCGGGGCCGGGCATCGGCACCCACCTCATGGACCCGGAGAGTTTCGCCGAGACGATGTCACGGCACGGCATCGGGAACGATACGCAGGTCGTCGCTTACGACAACATGGGCGGGCTCTACGCGGCGCGCCTGTGGTGGGCGCTCGACTACCACGGCCATTCGAAGTGCCGCGTGCTGAACGGCGGCTTCCGCAAGTGGTACGAAGAAGGCCGCCCCGTCTCGATGGAG
>JADFFP010000038.1 GCA_022568115.1 Pseudomonadota bacterium
ATCACCTATCGGCTTCGTGACTGGGGGGTTTCACGCCAGCGCTATTGGGGCTGTCCCATTCCCTTCATCCATTGCCGGTCCTGCGGCAGCGTTCCGGTTCCCCGGGAGGATCTGCCGATACGGCTGCCCGAAGATGTTGAATTTGACAAACCGGGCAACCCGCTGGACCATCACCCAACCTGGAAACACGTAAAGTGCCCGAAGTGTAAGGGACAGGCGGTGCGCGAGACCGACACACTCGATACTTTTGTCGATTCAGCCTGGTATTTCGCGCGTTTTACCGCCCCTGCGGCAAAACTTCCCGTTGACAAAACCCGGGCCAATTACTGGCTGCCGGTTGACCAGTACGTTGGCGGTATTGAGCATGCGATTTTGCATCTTCTTTATGCCCGGTTTTTCACCAGGGTCCTGAAAAAACTCAAGCTTCTGGATGTTGATGAACCTTTTACCGGTCTCTTTACACAAGGGATGGTCAACCACAGGACCTACCGGGACGAGGACGGCAGCTGGGTTTTACCGGCCAACTTGAAGCAGCTTGATGATGGCTCGTTTGTGCGCGCCGATAACGGCAAAAGGGTTGAAGAAGGCCGCTATGAGAAAATGAGCAAGTCGAAAAATAACGTTGTCGACTCTTCTGACATTATCGACCAGTACGGGGCCGACACCGCGCGCTGGTTCGTGATTTCCGACAGCCCGCCGGAACGCGACCTTTTGTGGACCGAAGCCGGGATTGAAGGGGCATGGCGCTTTACCCGGAAGGTCTGGCGGCTGGTCAACCGGGTCAGGGAAAACCTGAGCCAGGCGCCAGCCAAAGCTGATGAAAAGCTGGAGAGCGCTGAGGAGGATATTTTGCGTCTGACTCATAAAACCATTGATGGCGTTTCACAGGATATTGAGATTTTTCATTTCAACAAGGCGGTGGCCAGGATTTATGAATTTGTTAATGGTCTTACCGCGGCGCCGGCTACCCTGCAAAGAAGCCATGGATTTCGGGAAGGTGTTTTTACATTGGTTAAAATGATCGGGCCGATGATGCCCCATCTGGCCGAAGAGGCCTGGCAACAACTGGGCCATAAAACCCTGTTGGCGAATGAGCCCTGGCCAGAGGTGGATAAACATTATCTGGCCGTTGAGACCATCACCATTGCCGTTCAGGTCATGGGAAAACTTCGCGACACCCTGGAAACAGCTCCCGGGACGGACCAGGCCGAGCTGGAGAAAATGGCGCTTCAGTCGGACAAGGTCCAGCGGGCGATAAACGGCAAGGATATTAAAAAAGTCATTGTCGTTCCCGATAAAATCGTCAATATCGTTACAGAATGACACGTTTTCTGACATTTCCGGGGCTGGTACTTGTCCTCTTTTTGCTCTCCGGTTGCGGGTTCAAGCCTATGTATGGCGAAACCAGCGCCGATCCAGCGCTACAGGAAACTTTTGCCGGCATTGAAATCGCCCCGGTCCCGGACCGCATCGGCCAGGTGGTTCGCAACCACCTGCTGGACAGGATCAATCCTTATGGTCAGCCGTCTGCACCAGACTATGTTCTTCACATCCAGCTGGTCCTGTCGACGGAAGGATTTGGGTTCCGGTCGGATGAATCAATCACCCGTGAAAGCCTGACGCTGGAAGCCACTTTCCGACTGACCGACCGGAAAACCGGGGATGTGGTGCTGGAAGACCTGGTGCGTTCGGTCCATACCTATGATGTGGTACAATCGGATTTCGCCAATTTCAGCGCTCAAACCGATGCCGAGGCCCGTACCGCCCTGCAGGTTTCTGAGTTGATCACCGCGAACCTGGGAATGTTTTTCAAATCCAGGCCCTAAAGAACCAAAGGGTGAAGTAAGTGAAAGCCAGCCCGAGAGATATTAATTCATACCTGGAAAAGCTGGACCCCAGCCTCAGGGCAGTTTTGATTTTCGGCAAGGACGACGGCCTGATCCGGGAAAGGCGCGACATTATCGCCAGGCAAATCCTGCCCGAACCCGCAGATCCTTTTTGTCTTTGTCTCCTGTCCCCCGAACAAACCCGGGAGGATCCGGCCCGGATTGCCGACGAAATGGGGGCGCTTTCCATGACCGGGGGACGGCGCCTGGTGCGCCTGGATAATGCCGGCGACAATGAGACCGAAGCAATCATAAACGCCCTTACGATGAAGACCGGTAATTCCCTGCTGCTGGTCACTGCCGGCGATTTGTCCCCCAGGTCCACGCTGAGAATCTTGTTTGAGAAAGAAACGGGCATTCTGTCCATCGCCTGTTATTCGGACAGTGCTGAAAACCTGTCTTCGATGATTACCTCCTATTTTCGCCGCTATAATATCGAGGCCGGACGCGAGGTTGTGGCTTATCTTACCCAACAGCTGGGCAATGACCGGCTGGTAACCCGGGCCGAGCTGGAGAAAATTTCTTTCTATCTCAATGCCCGGGAGGGGGATAAGGGCCCGCCCAAGACCCTGACCCTGGAAGAAACCCAGGCTCTGACCAGTGATGCTTCAACCCTGACGCTTGGCGATATCGCCAGCGCCACTACCGGCCACAATCAGACCCGTCTGGCCGGGCTTCTCGACAAGGCGGCGGTGGAGGGGATTAATGCCGTTGCGATTTTGATGGCAGTGCAATCACGGTTGCTGAATTTACATTTGGTGCGCGGCCTGATGGACGAAGGAACGCCCCTGAGCGACGCCATGAAACAGGTGCGCCCACCCATTTTTTTTATGGAGAAAGATGCCTTCGTCTCCCAGGTTAGAAGCTGGCCGGAAAAACGGTTGTTGTCGGCGCTGGATTATGCCGTCCGGGCTGAAGCCGCGTGCAAGAAAACTGGTAGTCCTGATTTTACGATCGCCTCCAAGACGTGTCTCGACATCAGTAGAGCATCTGGAAAAAGACAATAAAATCAATGAGTTAGTGATTATCTGGATTTCCTCAGGCGCTTGCAAACAGCCTCCAGCTGATCCAGGTCCTGGTAGTGAATGACCAATTTGCCGCCCTTCCCTTTGTACTGGATATCCACCTTCAGCCCCAGGCTTTGGCCTAACGATTTTTCCAGCGCCCGGGTATCGGCATCCTTAACAGCGGCTGATTTTTTGCCCGGCTTCGCGGTGGGTTTTTTTGATCCGGCAAGGGCTTCGATATCACGGACATTCAAGGCTTCCCGCAAAATCCTTTTGGCCAGCGCCGAGGGGTCGTCCGAGCCGATCAGCGCCCGGGCATGGCCCATGGTCAGTTTCCTCTCGTCCAGCAGCCTGATGACATCTTTGGGCAAGGTAAGAAGACGAACCAGGTTGGCGATATGGCTGCGGCTTTTGCCTACCAGCTTGGCCACTTCTTCCTGTTTGTGGCCAAAATCGTTGATCAGGCGGCTGTAGCCCTGCGCCTCCTCGACCGGCGTCAGGTCTTCGCGCTGGACATTTTCAATAATAGAGATTTGCAGGACATCCTGATTGTCCAGATCTCTGACAACCACAGGAACTTCATGAAGACCTGCTTTTTGCGCCGCGCGCCAGCGTCGTTCCCCGGCGACAATTTCGTATGAATCCTTCATTTGTCCCGGCCGCACCAGAATTGGCTGCAGCAATCCGCTTTCCCTGATAGAATTCGCCAATTCTTTCAGTTGTTCATTGCGAAAAATCCGGCGCGGCTGTAACGGCGTTGGATTCAAAAATTCAATCGGCAGCATTTGGCTCTGGGATCTGGGGGTTTGCGCTCTCCGGAAAGGTTTTTTCTTTTCTCCCAGGTCGGGATAAGCGGTAGCAGTCACCGGCTTTCTGGGTTTGTCGCCCAAAAGTGCCGAAAGCCCTTTTCCCAGTCCTCTTCGCTTGGCCGCCATGTTTCTCATAGTCCTTTTTTTGACATAACTTGGTTAAAAATGAATTTACGCAGCGGATTTACTTTTCTTCAGCAATTCCGAGGCCAGCTTGATATAGGCTTGGCTGCCGGCACAGTTAAAATCGTATAAAAGTGAGGGTTTCCCATAGCTTGGAGCCTCCGACATACGCACGTTTCTCGGGATCATGGTGTCAAATACCTTGGACCCCAGGTAATTCCTGACATCATCCGCAACCTGGCTGGAGAGGTTGTTGCGGGTATCGAACATGGTCAGCACGATCCCGTGGATTTCCAGCCCCGGGTTGAAGTTGACCTTCACCCGCTCGATAGTTTTCAGCAGAAGACTTAACCCCTCAAGGGCAAAAAACTCGCACTGCAGCGGCACCAGGACGGAGGTTGCGGCAACCAGGGCGTTCAGGGTCAGGAGCGACAGCGACGGCGGGCAGTCAATAATAATAAAATCATATTCTTGCAGGACTTTCGACTTTGAAATGGCCTTCCGGAGCTGAAAAGTCCGGTCTTCGAAGTCAATCAGCTCCACTTCAGCGCCAGACAGGTCGATGGTCGCCGAAACGATATCCAAACCGGGGATTCCAGTGCCCAGGATCGCCTTATCCAGGGCCGCTGTCCCTAAAATCACCTCATATATAGTGGGATTTCGGTCTTCCTGCTCGATCCCAAAGCCGGTGCTGGCATTTCCCTGGGGGTCAAGATCAATAACCATGATTCTTTCCCCGACCGCAGCGATGGCGGTGGCAAGGTTGATGGTGGTTGTGGTTTTGCCAACTCCCCCTTTTTGGTTGGCTATGGCTATGACTTTGCATGGCATCGTCACATTTCTCCTTAACCCTTCAATTTATTCCTCTTTGCCCTTACGGGCAGGTCCCGCCATGCTAATTTCCGTCAGCCTGACCACTGTGCCTGCTGGCCCGGTCCGGCTTGGAAATAATTCTTCTGACATAATCCAGTTTTTCCGGGCCGAGGTCAACTCCTCTTCTGCCCGCGCCCCCTTGAGAAGCCAGAATTCTCCCCCTGCCTTTAGAAACGGTGTCCCCCAGGCCAACAGCTGGCCGATATTCGCAAGCGCCCTCGCGGTCACGATATCGACCGGAAAGGGGCGGATTTCCTCGATTTTTTCCTGTATTATCTCGGCATTTACACCGGTTTCCCGGATTACCTGACGCAAAAAGGCCGCGCGCTTGGCGCTTGGTTCAACCAGAATAACTTTCTCACCCAACAGCGCCAAAACCAGCCCGGGAAAACCGGCGCCACTGCCAATATCCATCCAGGTCAAAGGCCCTTTATCCGGCTTGGCCTTTTGCACAAGAGGCAACAACTGGGCTGAATCCAGAAAATGCCGCTGCCAAACATCTTCCCTGGTGGCCGGGCCGACCAGATTGATTTTGCCCTGCCATTTGGAAAGAAAATCGGCATAGATTTTGAATTTTTCCAATGTTTCACGTGAAACATTGGCCGCTTTTTGAAAATCTTCGGAACCGAACATCAGGCGGTCTTGCGGAGGTCCGTTTTTTTAACATAACCGAGCAAGGCGGTCAGCGCCGCGGGCGTGGTCCCGGCAATCCGGGCCGCGGCACCCAGAGTTTCCGGCCGGGCGTGCTCAAAACGTTCCACCTGCTCGGTGGAAAGTCCCGGAATCTTTGAAAAATTCAGGTTTTGGGGAACAATCAGGCTCTCGTCCTTCCGGAAGGCCTCAATATCGGCGCGCTGGCGCTCCATGTAAGCACTGTAATGTGCATCAATTTCCAGTTGCTCCTGAACTTTGGGTGAAATTCCCGCCAATTCTTCCCCCCAGAGCCTTTTCAGGTCTTCAAAGGTGATCGAATTATAAGCCAACAGGTCGAGCGCGGAACGGCGCACTCCGTCTCTGGTGATTTTCAGACCATGACGTCCGGCGGCATTTGGGGTCACGGTCAATTTGGCCAGTTTTTCGCGCGTGGCATCCAGTTCTTTCTTATAAGAAATGAAATGTTCCCATCTTTTTGTGCCGACCAGCCCCCAGGCCTTCCCCTTTTCAGTCAGACGGCGGTCGGCATTGTCAGCCCTGAGATGCAACCGGTATTCCGCCCGGCTGGTAAACATGCGGTACGGTTCGGTCACACCGTGGGTGACCAGATCATCGACCATGACGCCCAGGTAGGCATCGGCCCGATCCAGGCGAAACTGTGCTCTTTCTCCACCCTTAAGACTGAGCGCGGCATTGGCCCCGGCCCAAAGTCCCTGCGCTGCCGCTTCCTCGTATCCGGTCGTCCCATTAATCTGGCCGGCAAGGAAAAGCCCAGGTATTCTGCGGGTCTCGAAGGTATTAAGCAATTCCCTGGCATCAACGTGATCGTATTCAATGGCATAGCCGGGTCGCAGAATCTCTGCTTTCTCAAGGCCTGGAATGGAGTGCACCATAAGGGCCTGCACCTCCTCTGGCAGCGAGGTAGAAATACCATTGGGATAGATGGTGTCGTCGTCCAGCCCTTCGGGCTCGAGAAAGATCTGGTGGCTTTCTTTTTCAGCAAAACGAACCACTTTGTCTTCGATCGAAGGACAATACCGCGGCCCCCGGCCTGTGATCTGGCCTGAGTACATCGGCGAGCGCGCCAGGTTGGCCCTGATTACAGCGTGGGTTTTCTTGGTAGTGCCGGTAATAAAGCACGGCACCTGCGGAACGGTGATTTTTTCCGTCATAAACGAAAACGGTACCGGCGGATTATCCCCCGGCTGCTCTGCCAGGGATGAAAAATCGATTGTTTTGGCGCTCAGGCGCGGCGGGGTCCCGGTTTTCATGCGCCCCAGGGTAAATCCGGCGCGCTCAAGTGTTTTCGAGAGGCCTAAGGCAGGCTTATCCCCGACCCGGCCAGCCGGGATTTTGGTCTCCCCGATGTGAATCAGGCCGCGCAGGAACGTTCCGGTGGTTAAAATTACCTTTTTTGCCGCAATTTCATTTCCATCAGCCAGAATTATGCCCCTGATACCCCTTTTGCCGTCCAAAATCAGGTCTTCCACCGCCCCGGCAATAACTTTGAGGTTGGGAGTGTTGAAAATCAGCTCCTGGATAGCAGCTTTATACAAAGCGCGGTCGGCCTGGGCCCGCGGCCCGCGCACCGCCGGGCCTTTGCGGCGGTTGAGGATGCGAAACTGGATGCCGGAAGCATCCGCCGCCCGGCCCATCAGGCCGTCCAGAGCATCAATCTCGCGCACCAGGTGTCCCTTGCCAAGCCCGCCAATGGCCGGATTGCAGGACATTTCCCCGATCGTTTCAATCTTGTGGGTCACCAGCGCCACATCGGCGCCAATACGCGACGCGGCAGCCGCGGCTTCTACCCCGGCATGGCCGCCGCCAATTACAATAATGTCAAACGTGTCCTTCATGGCGCCGTTATGTACCATAATTTTCTGAAAATACCAGAAAAAGACTGATCCGGTAAATGGGCGGGTAATGTTTCACGTGAAACATCGCGTCAATTTACTTGCCAATGCAAAACCGGGAGAAAATTTTATCGAGAATATCCTCAACCCCGACCCGGCCGGTTACTCGGCCCAGAGCGCGGGCGGCCAGGCGTATATCTTCGGCCAAAATCGCCGGGTCGGTTTCCTTGATATCATGACTTTCAAACCGGCTCAACGCCTCCAGCCCTTCCTCCAGGGCCTGGCGGTGGCGGATCCGGGTGATCGCGGCCGGCGCCGTAGCCTCCAGTTTTTTAATAACCCTGGCTTCAACAACTTTCAGCAATTTATCCATTCCCGAGCTGGTTTTAAGCGAAATGGGAATGGCCTGTATGCCGCTTGTTTCCTCGTGTTTTGGGGGTTTTCCTTTTACCAAGTCAGACTTTGTCAGGACCACAAGGCTTTCAGAACTTAAGTGTTTCCAGCTGGTTCCGGGAAGATTTGGCCAGTCCTTCAGCTCGCACAGAATCAGTTTCAGGTCGGCTTCCCCGGCTTGAATTTGGGCGCGGCGGATCCCTTCTTCCTCAATTACATTGCCGGCCTCCCTGAGACCGGCGGTATCAACCAAAACAACCGAGTATCCGGCCATGTCAAGATGTACTTCAATCACATCCCGGGTGGTTCCGGCAATGTCAGAAACAATCGCTTTGTCCTCTTTAGCCAGGGCATTCAAAAGAGAGGATTTTCCCACGTTGGTCGGCCCCAGCAGCACAATCCGGTAGCCCCTCCGGATCGCCTGGCCGCGGCCAAAATCCTTACACGTTTTTTCAATCTCGTTTTTAAGCAGGGCGGCGTCCTTTTGAACCCGTTCCAGCAGTCCCTCGGGAATTTCTTCCTCCGAAAAATCGATTGTCGCCTCCAAATCAGCCAAACAACTGGCCAGTTTTTCGCGCCAGTTGTCATAGAGCTTGCTCAATCCCCCCTCCAGCTGATGCAGGGCCTGGGTGCGCTGGGCCTCGGTTTCGGCAAACACCAGGTCATGAAGGCCTTCCGCCTGGGTCAGGTCCATTTTTCCATGCTCAAAGGCGCGCCTGGTAAACTCTCCCGGCTCGGCAAGCTGCAATCCCTTGAAAGAGGACAAGACCTCAAACAATTTTCCCAGCACGGCGCGGCTGCCGTGGATATGAAGCTCAGCCACGTCCTCACCGGTGAAACTTTCCGGTCCCGGAAACCATAAAACCAGCGCCCGGTCGATCAGTTCGCCGTTTCTGGGGTCGGTCAGGTTTGCCAACAACGCCATTCGGGGTACCGGAAGGTCCTGATTGGTAAGCCGCTTGAGGGTCTCCCCGGCCCGGGGCCCGGAAAGACGCACCACAGCGACACCGGCCCGGCCCTTGCCGCTGGCCAGGGCGAAAATTGTGTCGCCATGTCTATCCCCTGTCATGCCTGTCAGGCTTTAGCTTATAGAAAGCAGCCAGCGCAACACCGAAATGTCCCGGTTGCCGGATGGCTGGACACGCTTTAAGCT
>JADFFP010000293.1 GCA_022568115.1 Pseudomonadota bacterium
AGAAAGCGGGCGGACGGCTGACCAAAGAAGAAATCTGGGAGGCGGTTTTCACCGGCACCTCGGAACGGGTGCGGCCAGTGACCATGACCTGCGTGGCGATCCTGGCCGGCCTGATCCCGGTGATGGTGACCTCCGGCACCGGCTCGGACGTCATGCGCCGGATCGCCGCCCCGATGGTCGGCGGCACGGTTTCGGTGTTTATCCTCTCGCTTTTAGTTTTGCCGGTGGTCTATGGTTCGGTGCTGATTTTAAAAGAAAGAATAGCTGCAAAAGTATCGAAAGGAGGCTGAAAATGAAAACAAAAATATTGATCGGAACTGCGGCGGTATTTTTTGCTGGTCTGGCTTTTTATTTGAGCTCTTCAAACGGTGAGAACGCAACCTCTCCGCACCCAGCGCTTATCCCCGGCGATGCGGCGGTGGTGGCGGCTGGACAGGCCATTTATGATGAGTACTGCGCCTCCTGCCACGGCCGCAACCTGGAAGGCCAGCCCGACTGGCGCCAGCGCCTGGCCAGCGGCCGGCTGCCGGCCCCACCCCATGACGAGACCGGCCATACCTGGCATCACCCCGATCGCGCTCTGTTCAATCTGACCAAGTTTGGCCCCGCCGCGGTGATCGGCGATCCCGCCTACCAGTCGGACATGCCGGCTTATGAAGGGATGCTTTCGGATGAGGAAATTATTGCTGTTCTTTCCTATATCAAAAGCCGCTGGCCACGGGATATCCAGCGCCAGCACGACCGGATCAATCAAAGAGCAAACAGCTCCGGGCAGTGAAGATATGACAAGGGACGCCAAAGACTTCACCCCGGCGCTGGGCAAGGCCTGGCTGACGCCGCTTTATGATCTGGCGATCGCGCTTCTGACCCGGGAGAGCACCTGGCGCCGGGCGCTGGCCCGTCAGATCAACCCGGTCCCCGGCGACAACATCCTCGACGTTGGCTGCGGCACCGGGTCGCTCGCTCTAATGCTGAAAGATCAGCAACCGGGCGCCATTATTACCGGCCTCGACCCCGATCCGGAGGTGCTGGCGCGCGCCGCCCGTAAAGCCGATGGTTTGGGCCTGGACATCAACCTGGTGGCCGGGTTTTTGGAGGAAAAAACATTTCCCAAGGGCACGCGCTTTACCAAAGTCACCTCCAGCCTGGTTCTGCATCAGGTTCCGGTGGCGGAAAAAGAGCGGATTTTGCGGCTTGCCAGAGGCCTTTTGGCCCCCGGTGGGCTTTTGCACGTGGCCGACTACGGGCTGCAGAGAACGGCGCTGATGCGCACCGGCTTCAGGATCGTCCAATCCCTCGACGGGTATGAAAATACCACCCCGAACGCCAGGGGAATCCTGCCCGGGCTGATGAACAAAGCAGGATTTTCAAACATCGAGGAAATGCTGGTGGTGGCGACCCCGACCGGTTCGATCTCGCTGTACCGGGCCGCCAGGGATTAAAGGAGCCTTTCCGGATTTCCCGCAACCGGTTAAGAATAAGCGCCGCGCTTGAGGAATATCAAACAGTTAGCTTTAAGGAAAAAAGTAATGTTGCAGAATAATGATCTTAAAAAGAAATGGCCCTTAAGACGGCGTCAATTCCTTCAAGGGGCGGGGGCTGTGGGCCTGTTGGCGGCCCTCGAGGGGCTTGCCCCAAGTTATGCCGGACCGCTGGTGCGGGCGGCGAATGGCGCGGAAATGGACCCGGAAGGCCTCTTTTTCAACCTGGATATTAACCATACGTCATTAGATATCGGTGGCAAAGACGCTCACGCGATCACCGTCAACGGAACAATTCCGGGGCCTCTGATCCGTCTCAAAGAAGGCCAAATGACAACCATGGCGGTAACCAACCATTTAAAGGAAGATACCTCCATTCACTGGCATGGGATTCTGTTGCCGCCCGGCATGGACGGGGTGCCGGGGGTCAGTTTTGCCGGGATCAGGCCGGGAGAAACTTTCACCTACAATTTCCCGGTAAACCAAAGCGGAACCTATTGGTATCACAGCCATTCCGGCCTGCAGGAACAGCTCGGCCACTTTGGCCCCCTCATCATTGATCCGATCGAGCCGGACCCGTTTTCCTATGACCGGGAATATGTCGTGATGCTATCGGACTGGACCTTTGAAAACCCGTACCGGGTTCTGGCAAAGCTGAAAAAGCAAAGCGATTATTACAATTTTCA
>JADFFP010000294.1 GCA_022568115.1 Pseudomonadota bacterium
TCCTCTGGATTGCGGCTATTCCTGCTATCGAAACCCGCTGTCAAAGAAACTTGAATTCACCTGCGGGATGGAGGATTATGCTTTTTACCGCGCTAAATACCAGGAAATCATGGACCATTGGCGGGAAGTTGCTCCCGACAGCTTCATCGACCTTTGCTATGAACAACTGGTGACCAATCCGGAAAAAGAAATCAGGCGGATTCTGGATTATTGCGGCCTTCCCTGGGAAGACAATTTATTGAACTTTCACCTGACCAAGCGTCAGGTTCGGACCATCAGCAGCAATCAGGTCAACCGTCCCATGTACCGGGATTCTATCGGCAAGGCCCAAAAATATAAAAAACAGCTGGCCCCTATGATCAAGGCTCTGGAAGAGTACCGGCTGCTCAGCAAATAATGCACCGCTTGAGGTTATTGATTTTTGCAGACATGAGTGAGATAACCCCGGCCTGAAGCCCTATCGGGCCAAACCGGACTGGCAGATTATGGATCACAGGGAACAACTGGAAAAAGCGCGCGGCCTGCTGGCCCGGGAAGATTACCGTGAAGCCGCTAAAATTTATCAGGATATCCTAAAAGAGAAACCCAAACACACCCTTGCCCTGCGGGGGATGGGATTGATCGCGCTGGGCGTGGAAAACATCGATGCGGCGGAAGATTACCTGCAGCGCGCGCTGACCCAAAACCCCAACCAGTACCCGATCTGGCTCAAACTTGGGTATGCCTGCAACCGCTTGAGAAAACCCGAAAAAGCACTTCAGGCCTTTCGCAATGCTGTCAAGCTGGAGCCGGGTAAAAGCCCGGGCTATTTGTATCTTGGCAGCACCCTGTTGGTTACCGGGAAAAAGGACGAGGCCATTGAGACTCTGAAAAAAGCCTTTCTTCTGGACCATGAATCCCCCCAAGCGCTTCGCCTGGTCTCCTCCACGGTGGCAATCCCCCCCGACGACCCGCTGGTCAGGGAAGCAATGAAGTGGCTGGAAAAATCCGGCCTTTCAGCTTTCGAGAAAGCCGACCTCAACTACGGCATCGCTTACGTTTATGAAAAGGCCGGGGAGGATAAAAAGTTTATCACCTACCTCAAACGAGCCAACTGGCTGCAAAAGGAGGATGCCCCCGAATGGCGCCCGATATTTGAGCGCAATTTAAAAGTCCTGCAAGAGATTTTTACCGAACAATCCTTTGAGGTAACGGTTGACGAGAGCCTCCGGCAATACTCCCCTATTTTTATTATTGGCATGCCGCGTTCAGGGACCACCCTTACCGAACAGATTATCACCTCCCACCCCAAGGTTTTCGGCGCCGACGAGGTGAATTACATGACCATGTTCATCGTCAACGGGGTCGCGGTCATGACCAAAAAACCCTATCTCGACGGGATAAATGAACTGCTCCGGGAACAGCTGGAGCAGCTTTCCCTTAACTACCAGCAGCGGATGCAAAAAATCGCCCCGGGGTCCCAGTACATTACTGACAAGGACCTTTCGAATTTCCTCAGTATCGGACTGATCAAAAAGATCATGCCGTGGTCAAAGGTGATCGTCCTGTGGCGTCACCCGATGGACAACGCCTTTTCCATTTACCGGAACTATTTTCCGGACCAGCCGCTGTTTTGCTATGACTTTGAAGATATGGGGCATTATTATCATATCTACCGGGAAATGATGAACCATTGGGACAGGGTGTTGCCGGGTTTTATGTGCCATGTCAACTACGAGGATCTGGTGGAGAATTTTGAGGGTGAAGCGCGGCGTATCATTGACTTTTGCGGGCTGGAATGGAATGACGCGTGTCTCGAGCCCGACAAGAACAAGCGTGCCGTCATGACCCTTAGCCAGGACCAGGTGCGTCAGCCGATTTATAAATCCAGCATTGGCAAATGGAAAAAATACCAACAGGAATCACCGACGATTGAACAGACAAAAGACTGGTGGACGAAAATCCCGAACGCAAATGTTGCTATTATTCTTGGGCGGGGCAGATTTGCAGTTGACCTTGATGGCGACGGTGCGAATGGTTTGCTGAAAGCCAAGGGAATCGAACTTCCCAAAGATGCCCCGGTAAGCAAAACTGGCTCCGGTTATCACGTTTTTCTCAGTGCTAAAACATCTATCCCCGATTGTGTTGGGTTACTCTCCGCAAACGGTGGAAAGCCA
>JADFFP010000295.1 GCA_022568115.1 Pseudomonadota bacterium
TTCCGCCGCAAAGCGGGCGGCCAGCTCGCCGGCAAAATTGGAAAAAACATGGGGGCCGAGCCCGGCGTCGTAATTCTCCGGGATACTTCCGCCAAAAAAAGCCGCCTGGTCGTTCATTTGATTAATCGAGCCTTGGCATGTTTTTCATGTGATCGATAAACAGCTCCATCCGCTCCGGGTACTGGACCATCAGGCTGAGCGCGCGCGAGATGCGCATATGGACGCCCATGTATTCTTCCGGATAGCTGCGGACGAAGTTCATTTTCTCGGCCTCGGACCAGGCTTGCATCTCCTCGGAAATTGGCTCGAGCCGGGCCAATGCCGCGCCCATCGCCTTCGCGGCCTCGCTGGCGCTGGCGTCATCGCTGATCCCTTCCAAAGCCTCGGCGATAATCGCCATCTCGGCCAGGTACTGCTCGGCGGTGCTGTCCCCGGCCAGCGCCCCGCCGGCAAACAACAGCGCCCCGCATAATGCGCTTAAAATCATTCTCAATGGTTTCATCCAAATCTCCTTTAACTGGCTGCGCGATAGTGTCAGGAATGGTCGCCCTTGGCAATGCCTTGACGGTTTAAGCCGGCGCCCTGATGTGCTATTGAAATGCCATGAAACCTTTTGCGGAAATCTATCACCGGGCCGCCGGGCGCCACGGCGGCGAAGCGGCCTTGAACAAAAAGCTGTCACAGGACAGTTACCTGAAATCCGCCGAAGACCTGGCCGCCACCCCCGATCACCGGTTCCTGGCCGGGATGACCAGGTGCGTCTTTCAGGCCGGCTTTAACTGGAAAGTGATTGAAAATAAATGGGATGGCTTTGAGGCGGCCTTTCAGGGTTTTGATATCGATGCCTGCGCATTCCTGTCAGATGATGCGATTGACGAACTTGCCAAAGACACACGGATTGTCCGCAACCGGCCGAAAATTATCACCGTGCCGGGAAACGCCCGGTTTATCCAGAAGGTGCGTGATGAGGAAGGCTCGTTCGGCAAATTCCTGAACCGCTGGCCGGCCGATGACCAGATCGGGCTGATGGAGGTTATGAAACAGGGCGGATCACGCCTCGGCGGCAAGACCGGGCAGTATTTCCTGAGGTTTTCCGGATGGGATGCCTTTTTGCTTTCAAAGGACGGCACCGCCGCGCTGATCGACGCCGGGGTGGTCGACAGCTATCCGATCAACGGCAAGGGCGCGCTCAGAAAGGCCCAGGCCGCCATCAATGCCTGGCACGACGAGACCGGCCGCCGCTACGCCGAGATCAGCCGGGTGCTGGCGCTTTCGATCGATCTGGAACAGTAATTATTTCTTAAGCGCGCGGATGATCGAGTTCTGCATCATTTGCAGCCAGAACCACATTTTCAGCATGGCCACAAACAAAGCCGACAAAAGAAGCGCCACGGCCCAGTGGAAATGGGCGTTGACGCTCTCCGCGCCGAGGAACCGCCACCCCGAATAGATAAAAATGACGGTAAAGACCAGGCCCAGAAACAACCCGAAATAAACCCAGGGCCGGAGCGGCCCCTGGAAAACCCCGCAGGCCATTTGCATCATTGTTTGATCTGATTTCGCCATGACAGTCTCCTTTCCCGTAAACGAATACCTTTCCCAGATATATGGGGGATATCGCGACGGTTTTCGAGCAAAATCGGAAAAACCGGCTCTCAGGAAAGACTGAGAGCGCCTTCCAGCACCAGGAAACAGTGGCCGGAGATTTTGATGCGCCCCCCTTCCCCCTTAAGATAAAGGTCGCCGCCGCGCTCCGAAACCTGGCGGGCGTGAAGGCCGGTCTTGCCCAGCACCTCCCCCCAGTAGGGCCCGAGCGTACAGTGGGCCGAGCCGGTCACCGGGTCTTCCAGAATGCCGTGGTTGGGGGCAAAATAGCGCGAGACAAAATCACAGTCCTCACCCTCTGATGTGACGATAAAGCCGTGCCGGGGGAATTTCGCCATCGCCTCGACATTGGGCTCAAGGATGCGGATCTCCTGTTCGCCGCCGCCGTAGACCAGCAGGAAATTTTCACCCGCTTCAAGGATTTTTTCAGGCGGCTTGCTGATCAGCGCGGCATGGTCTTTGGTCAGCGGGATTTCCTTACCCGGCTGGAGCGGAAAATCGAGGGTCAGCATATCCCCTTGTCCCCGCTCTCCCGCCAGCTTGCCGGCGC
>JADFFP010000039.1 GCA_022568115.1 Pseudomonadota bacterium
TGTATGGGCGCGGCAAACCACTGCGCACAACGTGAGAGTCATCCACGGCAGCCTACGCATCCGATGAACCATCGATCTCTACTCGCTCACTTGTTGAACAGCTCACCCCACCCTATCCGATCGGCCCTACGGACGGGAAAACGTCCAGCTCGGCAGCCACTACCTGATCGCGGAAGCGGGTCACGTCCAGCAACAGGAAATCGTTGATCCGCCCCGTCAGCACGTCCAGCGCCTGCTCCATCCGGATCAGGTCGATGCGCTGGCCTTCCGTCGGCGCATCGTACGAGGACGACAGGCCGGACACGCCTGAGCGATACCGGTCGACGCCCCGGAAGTCGGCAACCTCCTCGAGGCGCCGCCGAAGGCGTTGCCCGGAGGTCACCAGCTCCGCAGCGACCGGCCGGCCGTCGTCTGGCCGCAGCCGGACTTGCCGACCAGCGACAGGGTCTCGCGGGGCCCTATCTCGAAGGGGATGCCGTCCACGGCGTGCACGTCGCCGACGTGGCGCGAGAAGATCCCCTTGCGGATCGGGAAGAAAATGTGGCAGACGGGGTAGAGCCCGATACGGAATAAACCGGAGTTAAGGAAACTCGGCAAGGGAAGGTTTAAAAAGATGATAATTTTCGGACATAAAAACCGCTTCACAGTAGTGTTGATAGCGCTGGTGCTGGCAGTGACGCTGGCGTCGTGCAGCAAGGGCAAGAACCTGGGCCGGATCGAGGGGGAGCGTATCCCGATCATCACCACCGAGGGTGATATCGCAATCGACGAGGCTACGGCTAGTCTGCCCATTTTACTGCCCCGTCCCTATGTCAACCCCAACTGGGGCCAGCCGGGGGGCAACCCCGCCAACCTGGTGCATCATCCGGCAGTGGCCGACAGCCTGACCCTGGCATGGAAAGTAAAGATCGGCGAGGGCTCCAAGAAATACAAAAAACTGGTGGCCGGACCGGTGGTCTGGGAAGGCGTGGTTTATACCATGGACACCAAGGGCCAGGTGAGCGCCTTTGATGCTGATAATGGCCGGTCCCTGTGGCGCACCCGCCTTGAGAGCGAGGAGGAAAAAAGCAGAATCGCCTATGGCGGTGGGGTGACCTATTGGGGCGGACGTATTTTCGCCACCACCGGATACGGCTTTATCGCCGCCCTGGATGCCCGGACCGGGGCCGAGATCTGGCGCACCACTATTGGTGTTCCGTTGCGCGGGGCGCCGACCGCTGCGGGCGGCAGGGTGTTCGTAAACACCCAGGATAATCAACTGGTGGTGATGACCGCCGCCACTGGTGAAATTGAATGGGAGCATTTCGGGATTGTTGAAAACGCTGAAATTCTGGGCTCGGCCAGCGCCGCGGTCCAGGGCGATACCGTGATTGCCGCTTTTTCTTCGGGTGAGCTTTACGCACTAAGGGTCCAGAACGGCCAGGTCAGCTGGCAGGATACCCTGAGCCGGACCGGCCGTCTGACCGCTCTGGCGACCCTCAATGACATTGACGGCCAGCCGGTAATCTACCGCGGAAGGATTTATGCCGGCAACCATTCAGGACGCCTGGTGGCTGTTGATATGCGCTCCGGCGACCGCATCTGGGAAAACAATATCGGCACCCTGTACACGCCCTGGATTGCCGGGGATTATATGTTTGTCCTGAATCTGGATGGGGAAGTGATCGCCGTTTCCATTGCCGACGGGCGGGCCCGCTGGATCACCCAGCTGGAGCGCTTTGAAAAACACAAGAAAAGGAAAGGCCTGATCCGCTGGGCCGGGCCGGTATTGGCCGGGGACCGGCTTTTTGTCGTCTCTTCCCACGGCTATATGCTGACCCTGTCCCCCTATACCGGTGAGATTTTAAGCGGCATCAAGCTGCCCGGCGGGACCGTCATTTCGCCAGTGGTCGCCGACCGGACCGTTTATGTCCTGACCGATGAGGGCGAACTGGCCGCTTACCGCTGATAATGAGAACCGATTATGCCAGCCACTGTCGCCATCCTGGGACGCCCCAACGTGGGCAAGTCCACATTGTTCAACCGCCTGGCCGGGCGGCGCCTGGCGCTGGTTCATGACACCCCCGGGGTTACCCGCGACTGGAAGGTTGTCCGGGCCTCCTTTGGCAACCTGAAATTTGACCTGGTCGATACCGCCGGGCTCATTGAGGACGGCAAAACCTCGCTCACCGCAAGGATGAAAAGAAGCACCGAGGCGGTGCTGCGCGAAAAGGCCGATATCGCCCTTTTCGTCATAGACGCCAGGGCCGGGGTGACCCCCCACGATGAGGAAATCGCCAGCTGGATTCGCCCTTATCAAGTGCCAGTGATTGTGATTGCCAACAAATGCGAGGGCAAGGCCGGGGAGGGCGGCTATTACGAGGCTTACAAGCTGGGTCTCGGCGATCCGGTGGCGTTTTCCGCCGAACACGGCGATGGGCTGGGAGAGCTGATCCAGCGCCTGGCCCTGCTGCTGCCGGAAGAGCCGGAGGAAAGCGAGGCCCGGGAACCGGAAGATGGTCCCCTGAAGCTGGCGATTGTCGGGCGCCCCAACGCCGGCAAATCAACCCTGATCAACCGCCTGCTGGGCGAACAGCGTGTGCTGACCGGGCCCGAGGCGGGAATTACCCGCGATTCAATCGCGCTTGACTGGTCATGGGGCGGCAAGCCGGTGTGTCTTTATGATACCGCCGGGCTGCGCCGGCAGGCCCGGGTCAAACACAAGCTGGAACGCCTTTCGGTCGGGGATACCCTTAGGGCGATTGATTTCGCCCATGTCGTGGTTCTGATCTGCGATCCGGAAATCCCGATCAGCCACCAGGATATCAAGATCGCTTCCGAAGTGCTGGACGAAGGTCGGGCGCTGATCCTGGCGTTCAATAAAATGGACCAGATCAAGGATAAGGCGGCCTTCAAACGGGAGGTTGCGGAGGCGGTGAAACGTCAGCTTCCTCATGCCAAGGGGGTTCATGTGGCGTATCTTTCGGCGCTCAGGGGGGACGGGGTAAAAGCCCTGATGCCCGAGGTTTTCAGGGTCTATGAGATATGGAATACACGCCTCCCGACCTCGCTTCTGAACCGCTGGCTGGCCGGTGTCCTGGAGCACCATCCGCTGCCGCTGGCGGCCCGCCGGGTGTTGAAAATCCGTTATATTTCTCAAATAAAGACCCGGCCGCCGACCTTTGCGCTGTATGCCAACCGGCCGGATGACATCCCGGCCAGCTATTTGCGCTATTTGGAAAACGAACTGCGCCAGACCTTCAAGCTGCCCGGGATTCCATTGCGGCTGCAGGTCAAGGGGGGAAAGAACCCTTATCTGAAAAAGAAGTAGCCCCGGGGTTACATATCCGCAACATCGAAACGCTGCCCGGTCTGGTCAAATTCCGGCCTCAGCAGGGGCAGAATTTTCGGGGCAATTTGCTCCGGGGTAGCAAGGGTCTTGGGGTCTTCGCCGGGGTAGGCCTTGGTGCGCATGCTGGTGCGCATCGCCCCGGGATTGACCAGATTGACCTTGAGGGCGCTTTGCCGGGTCTCCGCGGCGTAGGTCAGGACCAGCATCTCCATCGCCGCCTTCGAGGTGGCATAGGGCCCCCAATAAGCGCGGCTTCCGCGGGTGATGTTCGAGGTGATGAAGACCGCCCGCCCGGCCTCTGAGGCCCGAAGCAAGGTATCCATCGAACGGATCAGCCGGAAATTGGCGGTGAGGTTGATATCGATTACCTCCCGCCACTGGTTCGGCGGGACCTGCGAAAGCGGGCTCATAGGTCCCAGAATTCCGGCGTTTCCGACCAGGATATCGAGTTTTTTCCAGCGTTCAAATATAACCCCGCCCAGCTCATCAATGCCGGCGCCTTTTGTTAAGTCCAGCGGCACCAGGGTGGCTTCGCCGCCGAGCGCCCGGATTTCGTCGTCCAGCGCCTCCAGGCCCTGCTTTTTCCGGCCCACAGCAATCACATGGGCGCCCGCTGAAGCCAGCGCCAGGGAAACCGCGCGGCCCAGGCCGGCGGCTGCTCCGGTGACCAGCGCCAGGCGTCCAGAAAAACCTTTTTCAGACATGAAGAACCTGTGCTAACTTATTGAATTTTAATTGAAATAAGGGAAAGTTGACGGGGTTCGTCACCTTCCGCCAGATCGCTCAGGGAGGTCGGGTAATCGCCCGAGAAACAGGCGTCGCAATACTGCGGGCTGCGGTTGTTTCGCGCATCCCCGACCACCGCCCGGTACAGCCCGTCCATGGAAACGAAAGCCAGGCTGTCGGCGCCGATGTATCCGGCCATTTTGTCGATATCCATGCGCGAGGCCAGCAATTCCTCACGGTTCGGGGTATCGACCCCGTAAAAGCACGAGTGGGTGATCGCCGGCGAGGCGATGCGCATGTGCACCTCCTTGGCCCCGGCGTTGCGCACCATGTCGATAATCTTGACCGAGGTGGTGCCGCGGACAATGCTGTCATCGACCAGAACCACCGATTTGCCCTTAAGTTGGCCGGCATTGGCGTTGTGCTTCAGCTTGACCCCGAGGTGGCGGATATGGTCGGTCGGTTCGATAAAGGTGCGGCCTACGTAGTGGTTGCGGATAATTCCCATCTCAAACGGCAGCTTTGCCGCCTGGGCATAACCGATCGCCGCCGGGTTTCCCGAATCGGGAACCGCGACAACCAGGTCGGCCTTGGCCGGGGCTTCCGCCGCCAGTTCCGCGCCGATTCGCTTCCTGACCTCATAGACGTTCTTCTGGTCGACAAAACTGTCGGGGCGGGAGAAATAGACATGTTCGAAAATGCACGGCCGGGGTTTCAGGCGCGGGAACGGGCTCATCGAGGTGATGCCCTTACTGGTGATGTTGACGATCTCGCCGGGCTGAACGTCGCGGAGGTACTTGGCGCCGATGATATCCAGCGCACAGGTCTCCGACGACAGGATCTGCACCCCGTCTTCCAGCTGCCCCAGCACCAGCGGCCGCACCCCTAAGGGATCACGCACCCCGATCAGGCCTTTGGGGGTTATGGCGACCAGCGAATAGGCGCCTTCAAGCTGCCTGAGGGCGTCAATGAAGCGGTCCAGGAAGGTCGAATAGCTGGAGGTCGCCATCAAGTGGATAATCACCTCGGTATCCGAGGTCGACTGGAAAATGGCGCCGCGCTTGACCAGTTGCTTGCGCAGCAGGGCGGCGTTGGTCAGGTTGCCATTGTGGCAAATCCCGAACCCGCCCGAGGATAATTCGGCGAACAGCGGCTGGACATTGCGCAAAATAGTTCCCCCGGCGGTCGAATAACGGACGTGGCCGATTGCCGCATGGCCCTTCAGCCTGGAGATAACCGAATCTTCTGAAAAGTTGTCGCCGACCAGGCCGAGCGCCCGGTGGATGTGAAAGGTCTGGCCGTCAAAGGACAGAATGCCAGCCGATTCCTGCCCCCGGTGCTGCAGGGCATGAAGGCCAAGCGCAGTATGCGGGGCGGCATCCTTGGAGCCGAAAATCCCGAATACACCACATTCTTCACGCAATTTGTCGTCATCAAAAGGGTGCCTGGGCAGGGCTTTATCTAAACGCTCGGTCATCAATGATCGCGGCTCAGCACGCCTCTTTTCCTGTAGCACAGGGTTGTTGCCCCGCCTTCTACCAGTTTTCCGCCAAAAGGAAAGCAAATAATCACCCCTCCTGGTCTTCCCCGCCGCCAACCTGTTCGATCAAATCCTCCAGTTCATCGCGGTGCTCAAGGGTATAATCCACTACTGCATCCTTGACCCCGCCGGGGTCCGGCATATTGGTTTTCATATTCTGGAGGATCGCATCGGTATCCGCAGCCAGCGCCTCATCGGTGATTTCCCCGGCGCGGGCGAACAGATCCGGGGTAATCGCCTTCAGGGCCGCGGCGCCGTCAGACAGCAGCGGCTGGAAGCGCGCTTCCATTAGCCAGCCGGGCTGGTCCTCTTCGGCCGCCAGGTAGCTGTACATCAGATAGACCGCGGACAGGATCAGCGCGCCGCGGGCGAATCCGAACAGCGCCCCCAGTCCCCGGTCGATCGGGGCGATAAAGGAAGAGCGGATGCGCCCGCCGACAAACTTGGCGAGAAAATTGAGGAAAAAGAAGCTGACCAGAAAGGTGACGGCCATCCCTATCAGCTTGGCGAAAAAAAGCGAGGAAATATAATCCGCCATGAAACTGGTTGAAATCGGCAGGGCGATGATGGTCAAAAAGATCGCACCGGCCCAGGCCACGATTTTCAGAACTTCGGTGGTAAACCCCTTGGAAAATCCTTCCAGGATCGAGACCAGCAGCAAAATGCTCAAGATTATGTCAAAGAAGTTCAGACCAAGCATATTTTATCCTTACATCCCCGGTTGTTCAGGCCTTCGCCTTTATATCAAATAAATCCAGTAAGTCCGCCACTTTTTCCGCTTTTATCAGGTTAAGTGAGGTTTTGGGCAGTTTGGCGGCGGCGGGCACCAGAGCGCGGGCGAAACCGAGCTTTTCCGCTTCCTTCAATCTGGCTTTAAGGTGCGTGACCGGGCGGATCTCGCCGGACAGCGAAATTTCCCCGATCATCACCATATCGGCTGGCAGCGCGCGTTTGGTCAATGACGAGATCAGCGCCGCCGCCGCCGGCAGGTCCGCCGCCGGCTCCACCACCCGGAGGCCGCCGGCGATGTTGAGGTAAATGTCCGAGGCCCCGAAGCCGAGGCCGAGCCGGGAATCCAGGACCGCCAGGATCATCGCCAGCCTTCCGGCGTCCCAGCCGACCACCGCGCGCCTCGGGTTGGCGGCGGACGAGGGGACCACCAGCGCTTCAATTTCCGCCAGCAGCGAGCGGGTTCCCTCTACGGAAGGGAACACCGCCACCCCTTCAGTGTTTTCCTTGTGTTCGGAAAGAAACAGCGAGGAAGGGTTTTTAACCTCCATCAGACCCTTTCCGGTCATCTCGAACACGCCGATCTCATCGATCCCGCCGAAACGGTTCTTGACCGCCCGCAGGATCCGGTACTGGTGGGTTTTCTCGCCTTCGAAATACAAAACCGTGTCGACCATGTGCTCCATGGTCTTGGGGCCGGCGATCTGGCCGTCCTTGGTGACATGGCCGATCAGGAAGATCGCGGTCCCGGATTTCTTGGCGAAGTGGATCAGGTTCTGGGACGACAGCCGGACCTGGGTGACCGAGCCGGGGGAAGCGCCGACCGCGTCCGAATACATGGTCTGGATCGAATCGATCACCACCACGTCAAATTTTTCAGCCCCGGAAAGAGTGGTCAGGATATCACGCACCCGGGTCTCGGAGGCCAGCTTGACGTCGGCATCCCCGAGCCCAAGGCGCGCCGCCCGGAGCCTGATCTGGCCGACCGATTCTTCGCCCGAAATGTAAACGCACCTCAGGCCCTTTTTGGCCATGTTGGCCAACGCCTGCAGCAGCAGGGTGGATTTGCCGATGCCGGGATCGCCGCCGACCAGAATCGCCGTGCCGGGCACCGCGCCGCCGCCCAGCGCCCGGTCGAATTCCCCGATCCCGGTCATCAGGCGGGGGTCCAGCTGAGCCTTGGCGGCGAGGCTGGCGAACGTCACCACCTTGCCCTTTTTGGCGCCGCCCTCAAAGCCGGGGGCTTCCAGCGGGGCTTCCTCGACAAGAGAATTCCATTGGCCGCAGGCATCGCATTTTCCCTGCCATTTGCTGCTGACCGCCCCGCACGACTGGCAGACGAAGGTTTGCGCAGGCCTGGCCATCACTCCGGCCCTCTGGTGATCATTTCGATCGGCCCCTTGGCGCTGCCGGTGGTGAATTGGCGCACGAAGGGGTTTTTGGTGGTGTCCATGGCGCGGCGGCTGCCATGCCAGATGATCCTGCCGTCGTGGAGCATGGCGGCCTGGTCGGCGATCTTGCGGACACTCGACATATCGTGGGTGATGGTCAGGGTGGTAGCGCCGAGCTCCTTGACGCATTCGGTGATCAGGCGGTTGATGACATCGGCCATGATCGGGTCGAGGCCGGTGGTCGGCTCGTCGAAGAAGATGATCTCAGGCTCGGTGGCGATCGCCCGGGCCAGCGCGACGCGCTTTTTCATGCCGCCCGACAGCTCCGCCGGAGTCAGGCCGCTGACGTCTTCCCCGAGCCCCACCCGCGCCAGTTTTTCGATTGCGATCCGGCGGGCCTCATCCTTGTTCATGCCGTGCGCCTGGATCAGGCCGAAGGCGACGTTTTCCCAGACCGTGAGGGAATCAAACAGCGCGCCCCCCTGGAACAGCATGCCGACCTTTTTCATGAATTCGCCATGTTCGGCACGGCTGGCGGTGGTCATGTCGCGGCCGTCGATCAGGATCTCTCCGCGGTCCGGCGCAAGCAGGCCGAGGATGCATTTGACCAGTACCGACTTGCCGGTCCCGGAGCCGCCGATCACAACCACCGATTCGCCTTCTGTGATATCGAGGTCGAGCCCGTTGAGAACCTGGTTGGAGCCAAAGCTTTTGGTCAAATTCCGGATTGATATTTTTACCCCGGTTTTCATGAGCCGAACACATTCACGGTGATAATCAGGTTGGCCAAAAGGATCAGGATAAAGGCGCTGACCACGGCGTTGGTGGTGGCCGCTCCGACCCCCTCGGCGCCGCCCCGGCCCTTG
>JADFFP010000040.1 GCA_022568115.1 Pseudomonadota bacterium
ATGAGACCCGCACGATCCGCGGCACCGCCTGCCGCCAGAGCGACGGCGCCTGGGTGATTGTCGATACCGGCTCGTAAAACCCTTAAATCCCCTGTAAAAGACCCTTATGGGGGGAAAAGTACCGAAACCCAAAGAGTTCCGCTTCTGGCGGCTGTTGAAGCAGGCCTTCAAGGCCTACGGGCGCGACAACATGTACGTTTACGCCGGCAACATGGCGTTTCTCGGCATGCTGGCGGTGTTTCCCTTTTTGATCGTCCTGATCTCGCTGTCCGCCCTGATCGGCCAGACCGAGGCCGGCAACCAGTTCCTGGACTATGTTTTCGCCAACCTGCCGGACAATGTAACGGCGCAAATCCGCGGCCCGGTCGATACGGTGCTGGCCGAGACCACCGGCAACATCCTGACCATCAGCATCATCGTCGCCCTGTGGACCACCATCCGCGGCGTCAATGCCGCCCGGATCGCGGTGATGAAGGCCTACGGGTTGACGTTCAAAAAAACCTCCCATGCGCTCTTGAGCGTGCTGGTCGATCTGGGCCTGGTGCTGGGGGCGGTTTTCCTGATCCTGGTGACATTATTCGTGCTGGTCACCGGCCCGGCGGTGCTGACGGCGGTTGAGCGCTGGCTGCCGGCGGAGGTCGAGATCGTCCAGTACTGGGACCTGTCGCGCTTTATCATCAGCCCGGCAGTCCTTTATATCGCCCTTTTCAGCCTCTATTTCCTGTTCGTCCCGAAATACGGGAACCGGGTTTATCACCATGCGCCCGGGGCGCTGCTGTCGCTTTTTATCTGGTTTCTGATGGCCGGCGCCTTTTCCCTGTTCCTCAGGTTCTCCGGGGAACTGAGTTTGCTGTACGGGTCGCTGACCGGGGTGATCATTTTGCAGCTGTTTTTGTTCTTTTTAAGCCTGGGATTCCTGCTCGGCGCTGAACTCAACGGGCGCTATACCGGGGAATCTCCGGCAAAAGCCGGAAAAGCCTAAAAAATATTGCTTAAAAAGTCCCCTTTGGTTAGCTTGAGACCGTTGACGGTGACCAATAATTGTGTAAATTGCTCCGCCTGTCCAAATTATGGAGAGAAGGAAGGATCTGAAAATGGCAGGAAGTTCATTGATGAAGGGGAAACGCGGCCTGATCATGGGGGTTGCCAATTCCAGGTCGCTGGCCTGGGGCATCGCCAAGGCGGTCGCCGATGCCGGGGCCGATTTGGCCTTTTCCTACCAGGGCGAGGCTTTGGAAAAGCGCGTCAAGCCGCTGGCCGGGAGCGTCGGCTCCAAACTCGTTTTCCCGTGCGATGTCACCGACGAAAAATCGCTCGATGCCCTGTTTGACGCGCTCGCAGCTGAATGGGGCGGCCTCGATTTTGCCGTCCATGCGATCGGCTATTCAGACAAGAACGAGCTGCGCGGCCGTTATTCCGAAACCAGCCGCGACAACTTCCTGATGACCATGGATATTTCCTGCTATTCGTTCACCGCGCTGGCCCGGCGCGCCCGGAAATTGATGAACGCGGGCGGCAGCTTGCTGACCCTGACCTATTTCGGGGCCGAGCGGGTGATCCCCCACTATAACGTCATGGGGGTGGCCAAGGCGGCGCTGGAAGCGAGCGTCAAATATCTCGCCCAGGATCTCGGCGGTGACGGCATTCGCGTCAATGCCATCTCGGCCGGGCCGATCAAGACCCTGGCGTCCTCGGGGATCGGCGATTTCCGCTATATCCTGAAATGGAATGAGCTGAACGCCCCGCTCCGCCGCAACGTCACCATCCAGGATGTCGGCGGGGCCGGCTTGTACCTTTTGAGCGGCCTGTCATCCGGCGTCACCGGTGAGATTCATCACGTCGACGCCGGCTATAACGTCATCGGCATGAAGAGGGAGGACGCCCCCGACATCGCCTACACCAAGTGAGGCCCCAGGCTATGTCCTTCAACACTTTTGGCCGTCTGTTCCGCTTTACCACCTGGGGCGAATCGCACGGGCCGGCGATCGGCTGCGTGGTCGACGGCTGCCCGCCGAATATCCCTTTGAATGAAGCCGATATCCAGCTGTGGCTGGACCAACGGCGGCCCGGCGCCTCGAAGCTCACCAGCCAGCGTAAAGAGCCCGATACCATCGAAATCCTCTCCGGGGTCTTTGAGGGCAAAACCACCGGCCATCCGATCTCACTTTTGATCAAAAACGAGGATGCCAGGCCCGGGGACTATGATGAGATCAGGGGCAAGTTCCGCCCCGGCCACGCCGATTTCACCTACCACGCCAAATACGGAATTTATGATTATCGCGGCGGCGGGCGTGCTTCAGCGCGGGAAACCGCGTGCCGGGTGGCGGCCGGTGCGATCGCCCGGAAAATCCTCGGCGCCAAGGTGACGATCCGCGCAGCACTCGTGCAAATCGGGCCGATGACCATTGACCGGAAAAATTTTGATTGGGACGTGGTGGCGAAAAACATTTTGTTCTGCCCCGATAAGGAAGCGCTGCGGCCGTGGCAAGAAGCGCTGGTGAAAATCAGAAAAGAAGGCGATTCCTACGGCGGGGTGGTTGAGGTTGAGGCGACCGGCTTACCCGTTGGCCTGGGCGCGCCCCACTATGCCAAGCTCGATCAGGATATCGCCTCGGCGATGATGTCGATCCACGCCTCAAAAGGGGTTGAGATCGGCGCCGGGTTCGAGGCCTCCTCGCTCAAAGGCTCCGAAAATGCCGACGAAATCCGCATCGGCAACGACGGCCCGCGCTTTCTATCTAATAACGCCGGTGGCACTCTCGGCGGCATCTCGACCGGCCAGCCGCTCCTCGCCCGGGTCGCGTTCAAACCAACCTCCTCGATATTGATACCGCAAAAGACCATCGACAGCTCCGGCAAAGAGACCGAGATCATCACCAAGGGCCGCCATGACCCGTGCATCGCCATCCGCGCGGTGCCGGTCTGCGCGGCCATGATGGCCTGCACCCTCGCTGATCACCTGCTACTTCATAGAGCCCAGTGCGGATAAAAATTTTCCCTTGACATGCAACCTTTTGGTTGCCTATGAATATTATACCGAAAGGCGAAAATGAATGGATTATGTCTTCAAAGCCCTGGCCGACCCGACCCGGCGCCTGCTGCTGGACCGCTTGTATAAAAAGCGCGGCCAGACGCTCAGCGAGCTGTGCGAAGGCTTAAGCATGAGCCGCCAGTCGGTCACCAAACATCTGAACATTCTGGAAGAGGTCAACCTGGTCACGGTGGTCTGGAAGGGGCGCGAGAAACTGCATTACCTGAACCCGATCCCGATCCGCGAGATCAGCCACCGCTGGGTGTCGAAATACACCAAGCGCCGCGCCGACGCGCTTCTGGACCTTAAATCAAAAGTGGAGAATAAAAAATGACTGCTAAACCCGAATTTAACTACGTCACCTTTATCGATGCGCCGCGGGAAAAAGTCTGGCAGGCGCTGACCGAGCCGGAATTCACCAAGCGCTACTGGTTCAATTCAACCGTAGAATCCGATTGGAAGGAAGGCTCGGATTACACCTTCCGGGTCCCTGATGACAAGGGCGGAGAGCGGGTTGTTCTGACCGGAAAAATTATCAAAGTGGATAAGCCCAAAGAGCTTGTCTATCAGTTCACCGCGCCCTGGAACGAAGCGGCCAGGGACGAGGATTCCACGGTTCAGTTCCTGCTGGAAGAAATCGAAGGCATGACCAAGCTGTCGGTTCGCCATTATGATTTCCAGGAGGGCAGTATCCTGATCGGCGAGATTTCCAGCGGCTGGCCGATGGTCCTCTCGGGCCTGAAAACCCTGCTGGAATCGGGCAAAGAGCTGAACCTTTCACATTAAAAAGGGGGTCGAAAATGTTTAAAAAACCGCAGTTTTATTTGTACGCTCTTGGGGGTTGGGTGTTGTTGACCAATTTTGGACACACCTTTTTAGGGATCCCCAGCCTTTTAAATCAGGCTGCCGATCCCAGCTCAGACAAATTTGAGGCATTCGGCGCCATGATAGCCCAAACCAAAGTGGGATATTTCGAATACAATATTTTTGATTTGTTTTTCCTTGGGATGCTGGGAATTACATTGTTCCTGGGTTTTTCAGCTCTGGTTTCTTTTTGGGTAGCTCTAAAGGGAAACAAAGAGATGCTTGCGCAATTCTCGCTGTTGAGCCTTGTTTTCTGGGGTTTTGCCTTCCTGGCAAGTTTGCTTTTTTACCCTGTCGACAACATGGTGGTCATTGCCCTTGGTGCATTTTTATTCTCAATTCTGGCGTTTTGGCGGGCCCGGAAAGAGACCTAAAAAAACCGAGTTATGCCCGGCGCGCGGCGATCAGAAATTCGATATTGCCCTTGGGGCCGGTGATCGGGCTTTGGGTCACGCCGAGAACTTCAACCCCGCCCAGGCCCTCAAACCAGGCCTTGATGTCCTCCACAACCTCCCGGTGAAGGGCCGGGTCCCGGACCACGCCGCCCTTGCCGACCCGGCCCTTGCCGATCTCGAACTGCGGCTTGATCAGCGCGATCACCAGCCCGCCCGGTTTCAGGAGCGCAAGCGGCGCGGGAAGGATGGTTTTCAGGGAAATAAAGCTGGCGTCGCAAACAATTGCATCGATGGCTTCAGGAATATCCTCACTGGTCAAATAGCGGGCGTTGATCCCTTCCATGACCACCACGCGCCGATCGTTCCGGAGCGACCAGTCGAGCTGGCCCTTGCCGACATCGACGGCATAAACCTTCGCTGCGCCCCCCTTCAGCGCGACATCGCTAAACCCGCCGGTCGAGGCGCCAATATCGAGAACGGTCTTTCCCGCCAGCGAGAGATTGAAATGATCCAGCGCGTGGGCCAGCTTGACCCCGCCGCGGCTGACCCACGGATGGTCCTTTTGCTTGAGGCTGAGCGGCGCGTCTTCGGCGACCGGCTGGCCGGGCTTTTTTATCTGCTGGTCCTCGAGATAAACGCCGCCAGCCATAATCAGGGCCTGGGCGCGGCTCCGCGAGGGGGCCAGGCCCTGCCTGACCAGCGCTTCGTCAGCCCTCAGTTTTCCTGACTTTTTCATGGGGAGCCCCCCTACTTGCGCCGCTCCAGCACATACCGGGCCAGCGCCCGCAGCAACAGCGCCTTGCCGCCAAAATCCTCGAGATGTTCAATCGCCTGTTTGGCCAGCATTTCCGCTTGCTGGCGGGCGCGCTCCAGCCCCATCAGGGAAACAAATGTGGCCTTGCCGCGGCCGGCATCCTTTTGGGTCGCCTTGCCGGTTTCTTCCGGCGATCCCTCGTAATCCAGCAGGTCGTCGGTAATCTGGAACGCCAGTCCCAAATCGCGGGCATAACCATGCAGCAACTGGCGTTTTTGTTTGCTGGCCTTGCTGAGGATCGCTCCCGCTTCGGCGGAAAAAGCAATCAGGGCGCCGGTTTTCATCTGCTGCAGGCGCGTTACCTCGCCGATGTTCAAATCCTCGCCCTCGGACGCCAGGTCGATCATCTGGCCGCCAACCATGCCATGGATGCCGGACGCTTGGGCGAGCTCCATGATCAGTTCACAGCGCACATTGGCGTCCCGGTGGGTGTCGGGGCTGCTGAGGATTTCAAACGCCAGGGTTTGCAGCCCGTCCCCGGCCAGGATTGCCGCAGCCTCGCCAAACGCTTTGTGGGCGGTGGGTTTGCCGCGCCGCAAATCGTCGTTATCCATGGCCGGTAAATCATCGTGGATCAGGGAATAGGTATGGATGCACTCGATCGCGACCGCGACGTTAATGGCCCGGGATTTGTCCACCTCAAAGAGGTCCGCCGAGGCCACCACCAGGAACGGGCGCAGCCGTTTGCCGCCGGCGAACAGCGAATAGCGCATCGCTTCAAACAGCTGGCTTTCGGCGCCCTTGGGCGTTTTCAGCAGCTTGTCGAGGCGTTTATCCACGGCCTCGGAGGTGGAGCGCATGGCTTTTTCCAGAAAGGTTGAATTGTTCACCGGCCTTAGCCCTGTTCGCCGTCAAAAGGTTCGGCGCCGGTCGGCTTGCCATCCTCATCCAGGGTAATTTTCTCGATTCTCGCCTGGGCGCTTTTCAGTTTGTCCTCGCAATGACGCTTGAGCCAGGTGCCGCGGGTATAGACCTCGATACTTTCCTCCAGGCTGGTGTCCCCGGATTCCAGCTTTGAGACGATCTCCTCGAGCGCTTTCAGCGCCTCTTCGAAGGTCAGTTTCCTGATCCCGTCCGGTATTTTCTGGTCAACCTTGGTCATCCTGAGCTGCAAACCTTTTATCTTGAACTGCGGGATTTTGACCTTAGCCGCTCTCCACCATCATCGCAATTCCAAATGTTTGGAAACCCAGGCCGGTGGCTCATAAACAGTATCCATTGTGCCTGATGCTGGACGCCTGCCGGGAATGAGGGTAAGTAACTTGCAGGATCGGAACCTGACAGCAAAGAGAGCCCGCGGTGGGAAAAGTGAGCGAATATGATGACAAAATCCGGCCCGCGACCCCGGAAAAAATTGAACTGGCGTCAACCATGCTGGGCCAGGGGGGGTTGGTGGTCATTCCAACCGATACTGTTTATGGCCTGGCCGCCGATGCCCTGGATAAATACGCCGTGGCGCGGATTTTTGAGGTCAAGAGACGGCCCCGCAACAAAGCTCTGGTAATTTTCGTCAGTGACCTGGCGACGGCAAAAAAATTAGCGCCGTTCAACCGGCTAGCCATAAGATTAGCGGGAAAATTCTGGCCGGGCGCGCTGACCCTGGTGCTTCCCAGATACCAGGGGTGCCCATTGCCGGGCATTATTACCGCCGGGCTTGACAGCCTGGCGATCCGCATCCCCAAAAACCCGGTGGCGCTGGCGCTTTTAAAAACAGCGCACCGGCCCCTGGCGGTGACCAGCGCCAACCGCTCCGGTGAAAGCAACCCGGTCACCGCGCAAGAGGCCGCCAGGACCCTCTCCGGTCAGGTGGATTTAATCCTCGATGGCGGCCGCTGTGAAATCGGCGCCGAATCCACGGTGCTGGATGTCCGGGGGGAGACCCCGGTGATCCTGAGAGCAGGCGCGGTTGCCAGAAAATCGATAGAAAAATTCCTGGACGCGCCAGTGGAAATTCTTAACAGCCGAAATTCTTAAAACATGGCGGCAATCGAAAACATAAAGCGCGTGTTGGGACCGAAGGGGTTTTTGGATCAATCTGCGGACATGGCCCGCTATGTGACCGACTGGCGCGGCCGCCACACCGGAAAGACGCCGTTGGTGGCCCTTCCCAAATCGGCCGCGGAAGTTTCCGAAATCGTCAAAATTTGCGCTGGAAATAACATCCCCATGGTTCCGCAAGGGGGCAATACCGGCCTGGTCCAGGGCGGGGTTCCGGATGCCTCCGGCGATCAGCTGGTGATAAATCTTTCGCGCATGAACCGGATTCTTGAGATTAATCCCGGGGACGGCGCCGCAACGGTTGAGGCCGGGGTGGTGCTGGCCGGGCTGCAAGCGGCGGCAAAACAGCAAGGCCTGCTGTTCCCCTTAAGCCTGGCGGCGGAGGGATCATGTCAGATCGGCGGCAATATCGCCACCAACGCCGGCGGAATCCACGTCATGCGCTATGGGCCGATGCGCGATCTGGTATTGGGCCTGGAAGTGGTGCTGCCCTCCGGCGAGATCTGGGATGGGCTGAAAACGCTGCTCAAGGACAACACCGGCTATGACCTGAAACAGCTTTTTATCGGCGCTGAGGGAACCCTTGGGATTATCACCCGGGCCACGCTGAAGTTGTTCCCGGCCCCCAGGACTGTTGAAACCGCCATCATCGGCAGCGACAGCGTGGAAGATCTGCTGGCCATCCTGGCCCGCCTGCGGAAGCGTTTTGGGGATAAGGTATCGGCCTATGAAATCTTCCCCCGCAGCGCGCTTGAGATGGTGTTGCGCCACATTCCGGGAACCAAGCACCCGTTTCAGGAGCCCCCGGCCTGGTATGCCGTGACCGATCTGTGGGATGTCACGCCAAACCCTTCGCTGGGCGGCGATCTGGAGCAAGAGCTGGCGGGGTGTCTTGACCAGGGCCTGGCCGGGGATGCGGTGGCCGCCAGGTCGCTGGGGCAGGCGAAGGATTTCTGGAAGCTGAGGGAGACCATTGCCGAGGCGCAAAAGTTGGACGGCGACGGCATCAAGCACGATGTTTCGGTCCCGCTTGGCGCTATTCCTGAGTTTATCAGACGGGCCGATCTGGCGCTGGAAAAAATTATACCCGGTTTCAAGCAGATTGCCTTTGGCCATGCCGGCGACGGAAACATCCATTACGACCCCTGTCCGCCAGCGGGCATGGACCAGAAAACATTTTTAGGGTTCCGCTCCGAAGTTAACCGTGCCGTCCACGACATTGTTGCCGACTTAAGAGGCAGCATTTCCGCCGAACACGGGATCGGCGCCACCCGGCTTTTGGAATTGGCGCATTATAAATCCAAAGGCGACCTGGCCCTCAGCCGCGCCATCAAGAAAGCATTTGATCCCAAGGGTCTGATGAACCCCGGCAAACTGATTCCCTGAAGACTCATCGTCTTTTTCCTCAAAACAAACAAATTGATCTTGATCAATGAAATCGCGGCCCTCCGGGTTAGCATGGCCCCTTTGCTGTC
>JADFFP010000296.1 GCA_022568115.1 Pseudomonadota bacterium
CAACTGGAAACTGTCTACTGCTCTTCAGCTAAGCCTGCGGCGACCTACTCTTCTGCCAATGCCATAATCAGTTTCATCAAAACAGCTTTTGCCTTTGAATCCGGCATGGCGTTCAGCTCGGCCGCCAGGCGCAGGGATTTTGTGTCATGCGCCCTCTCCTGATCTTCGCCCTCATTTGCAAAGCCTTCAAAAAAAATCATTACCGGCACATCAAAGAAAGCCGCCGCCTGAGCAAGCCGCGCGGCGGATAAGCGGTTGGTGCTGTTTTCATATTTCTGGATTTGTTGGAAAGATACCCCTAAAGCTTTTCCCAGCCGGGCCAGGGTTATTCCGTGCATGATGCGCACCATGCGTAGCCTTTTGCCAATTTCGCGGTTGATTTCCTCCGCCCTCTCGCGGGTTTCTTTTACCTTTGTCATAAACCACTCCCGTTTCCGTTTTGAAAACCAGAACAGTCACCAGAGAGGCGCCTGCGAATGACAGAAATCCCTGGTGACCGGGAGCTAGAAGGACCGTCGAGGACAGCCGCTACGCCCTTTAGGCCAAAGCCCTGGACATAGGCGTAGCCTCCCGGTCCTAAGAGAATCAGATAGGACGCGAGAGGCCGGGTTTTAAAGTGACAGCCTATCCTTGTCCCGGAGTTTTTTACGAAAACACCAAAACAAAGAATTTTAGTCACAACCTCGAGAGAGCTTCTAGGCTCCCACGTGAAGCAACAGTGCCCCACGCAACTGCAAGCATAAAGGGGATTGAAGGGCGGGTAAAGAGGAAGTGATTGGCGCGCCGGGCGGAGAGAATCTTCCCCCGGATTCCGGGCCGTTTTGACTGCCCGGGTTCCCGGGCTATACTGGGCTCTAGGGAGAGGAGCTGGAAGTCACGAATAATAACCGCAAATCCGCGACCGCCTGGCTGTTCGCGAAGACAACGATGTTCACACTGCTGGTGCCTGGAACGGTCGTGGGGCTGGTCCCCACCCTGCTCTTGGGCGATGCCCCGCTCGACGCGCTTAACGTCTTCGTGATATATTTTTTAGGGGTCATTCCGATCGTCCTGGGCCTGGCGCTCTATCTCAGATGCGCGTACGATTTTGCGCTGTCGGGCCGGGGCACGCCGGCGCCGATCGATCCGCCGGACAAGCTGGTGATTAAAGGGCCTTACCGCTACAGCAGGAACCCGATGTACCTCGGCATCCTGGCTATCCTGGGCGGTGAAGCCCTGTTGTTTCAGGCGCTTCCGCTGCTCTATTTTCTGTTGGTGATGGCGGCCGCCTTCCAGATCTTCATTGTCGGCTATGAGGAGCGAGCCCTCGGGCGGAAATTCGGCCAGGCTTACACCCGCTATTGCGAGGAAGTCCCGCGCTGGATTCCGGCGGGAGCCAGCTTGAAGGCGCTCTATAAGGGGACGTTCCTGAAGGTTGGCGCGTTTGTCTATCTCGGCGGGGTGATCATCCATGTGCTGCGCCTCACGGTCGAAGTGCCGGTTACCCAGATGCCGGTCAGCGCACATGCAATCCTGGTGGTCTTGCCGGCCTACGTGGTTTTTGGATCAATCATCTATTGGCGGCAGATCGATCTCACCGGCCTGTTCCAGAAGGTCACCTTCGCCCTCGCCACCGGGCTGTTGCTGATCACCGCGGTGATGCACGCCTACTCGATCATCGCCCAGACCAGCGCCTGGCTGGGCATTTTCCCGATCTGGTACAGCGTCCTCGCCGCGGTCGTTTATGGTGGTTTCGGATATTTTTTGAAAACACGAAAGTTTAAAAAATAATTCGCCAACTTCTTACCCATATCGGTTTTCGATATAGGGTGGTTATAATGTCCCATAAACCCGAAACCTTGATCCAACACCTGAAAAACCAGCGGGACGGCGACCTACTCTTCCGCCAATGTCCCAATTAGTTTAATCAAAACAACTTTTGCCTTTGAATCCGGCATGGCGTTTAGCTCGGCCGCCAGGCGCAGGGATTTTTTGTCAAGTTCCCTCACCTGATCTTCGCCCTCATTCGCAAGGCCTTCAAAAAAAGTCATTACCGGCACATCAAAGAAAGCTGCCGCCTGAACCAGCCGCGCGGCGGATAAGCGGTTGGTGCCGTTTTCATATTTCTGGATTTGCTGGAAGGAGACCCCC
>JADFFP010000297.1 GCA_022568115.1 Pseudomonadota bacterium
ATAAATGGCGGGGTTGTCGAGCAGCTGAATATTGAGGAACCGGGCGCTTTTCACGTCTCTTCCGCGGAACACACGCTCAGCCAGATTTAGGTTGAAAATATCCTTTGGAGTGCTGTCGGGCCAGGCACCATGGCCAGAGGGGAACCTTTCAAAATTATCGGGATGGATGGGGCCCGGTTAAAGGTGAAAGCCACAAAGTAGCCTTCAGATAAATTTTTGCATGCCTTGGCGCGCCAAGGCGTCGGCGCGTTCATTTTCGGGATGCCCGGTGTGACCCCTGACCCACTCCCAAGTCATATTGTGCGGTTTCATCGCCGCTTCCAGCGCTTGCCACAAATCGGCATTTTTAACCGGTTTTCTGGCCGCTGTGCGCCAGCCGTTTTGTTTCCATTTATGGATCCAGGTAGTGATTCCCTCCTTGACGTAATTGCTGTCGGTCACCAGATGCACCTGGCAGGGTTTTTTGAGAGCGTTCAACGCCTTGATTGCGGCGATCAATTCCATGCGGTTGTTGGTGGTCTCGGGCTCCCCGCCCATCAACTCTTTTTCCTTTGAATTATGCCGCAAGATAGCACCCCAGCCTCCCGGACCGGGGTTCCCGGAACAGGCCCCGTCAGTAAAAATTGTAATGGATGGTTTGCTCATGACTGGTCCTGGGGGACAACCACGTGGAAAGAAATCAGGACGCTTCTTTCAAAAGCGAAGCGGGCATTTTGAAAGTCACGTTTTCCTTTTTTGAGGTCACTTCTTCAAGGACGATATGGAAGTGCTCTTTCAGGAATTCCAGGACTTCATCGACCAGAATTTCAGGGGCGGAAGCGCCCGCGGCGATTCCTAATGTTTTGGCCCCTTCCAGCCACTCCCATTCCAGGTCTTCGGCCCGCTGCACCAGCTTTCCGGGGCAGCCATTGCGCTCGGACACTTCCACCAGGCGCAGCGAATTGGACGAATTTGGCGCGCCGATCACCAGCATCCGGTCACAGCGTACGGCAATCGCCTTGACCGCTTCCTGGCGATTGGTGGTGGCGTAACAGATGTCTTCCTTTTTCGGCCCCTTGATTTTGGGATAACGTTTTTTCAACAGCTCAATAATTTCGGCTGTGTCATCCACCGAAAGGGTGGTCTGGGTAATAAAAGCGAGCCGCTGTCCCGGATCAAACTTGAGCGCCATGACATCGTCTTCTGATTCCACCAGCGTAATTGATCCTTCCGGCAGCTGGCCCAGGGTGCCGATAACCTCAGGGTGACCTTCATGGCCGATCATGATGATATGACAGTTTTCCCGGTGGTGGCGTTCAGCCTCGCGGTGAACCTTGCTCACCAGCGGGCAGGTGGCGTCCACATAGTATAATCCCCGGCGCTGGGCCTCGGCCGGAACAGCCTTGGGAACCCCATGGGCGGAGAACACCACCGGAACCCCTTCCGGAACTTCCTCCAGTTCATCAACAAAAACGGCGCCTTTGGCTTCAAGGCCTTCAACCACGTAACGGTTGTGGACAATCTCGTGGCGAACATAGACAGGGGAGCCAAATTTCTCCAGCGCCACCTCAACAATCTGGATGGCGCGCTGAACCCCGGCGCAAAATCCGCGCGGGTTGGCGACGAGTACGTTCAGGACCGGTTTTGTCATGGCTCTTATTCCAGGTTGTTGGGCGCTGTGTATTTTGCGGCTTTACACCATGATTGTAGCCGGGTCAAACCTCAACACCAAAGGTTTTTTTTAAAAATCAGGAACAGATGTGTAAAAGCATATAACTGGCGCTTGTATCGGCAACTAACCCTGCTTATGATGGCCGGGTTTGAATTTAGCCCGGTCAGCAAGAAAGAAAAGTACATGGATATGCCCGTCATCGCCCAAAAAGCCCCCTATAAGGAACAGCTGAAGGCTGGCAGGATTTACTGGTGGTGCGCTTGCGGACTGTCATCCAAACAACCCTTTTGCGATGGCAGTCACAAGGGTTCCGGGATTTCCCCGGTTAAGGTAGAAACCCCCGAGGCCAAAGAGGTTTATTTTTGCGGTTGCAAAAACACCAAGGATAGCCCCTACTGCGACGGGACGCACAAACAGCTCCTTTGAAAAAACTTGAAAGTTAAGCAGACCCATGCCTCAAATATCGAAAT
>JADFFP010000041.1 GCA_022568115.1 Pseudomonadota bacterium
ATTTCCGCCTGGCTGGCGCTCCCCGGAAACCTGTTTCTGACCTTTATCCGGTTCATTATTATCCCGAGTGTTATTTCCTCGGTCATGCTGGGCATAGCCGGCAGCAATGATATCGCAAAGGTGAGAAAAATCGGCGGGGCGATTGTTGTCTATTTTGTTATTACCTCGGCGGTGGCGGCCACCATCTCGATCGTCGTTACCACTTTTATCGCCCCCGGCGCGATGGGCGGCGGCGACCTCGGGGCGATCGAGCTGACCCGCAACCTGCCTACCGCACAAAGCCTCGGGGATGATTTGCCCAGGTCTATCGTAAACCTTTTCCCGACCAATCCGGTGGCCTCGATGGCGGAAGGGAAATTGCTGGAAATTGTCATCGCCTCGGTTATTTTCGGGGTTGCCCTGCTGGTCATGAAAAAATCTCAAGCCAAGCCGATGTTGAAGGTTCTGGAATCTATTCAGGGGGCTTCTCTGATAATAATCGATTTTATCATGCGCTTCGCCCCGATCGCCGTGTTTGGCCTGATCAGCAAGGTGGTGATTGAAAGCGGGTTCGAGGTGATTGGCGACCTGGGCGCCTATATGGCCACGTTTCTCCTGATCCTGTTCCTCATTTTGGGATTTTACGCCCTGGTGTTGAAATTGTATGTCGGGCGCAGCCCGCTTGAGTTCGCCGGGAAGATTCGCGAACCTTTTATCCTGGCATTTTCCACCTCATCCTCGTCGGCCACCATGCCGGTAACCCTGCGCACCGCGGAAACCAAACTCAAGGTCGAGCCAACCGTCGCCCGCCTGGTGGTGCCGGTCGGGGCGACCATTAACCTCGATGGCACCGCCGCCTACCAGTCCGTCGTCATTATATTTCTGGCGCAGTTTTTTGGCATCGATCTTTCCATGTTCCAGATCATAAGCCTGGTGTCAATTTCGGTACTGGCCTCAATCGGCGCGCCCGGCGTTCCGGGGGGCAGCCTGGCCATCCTGATCGGCATTCTGGCCAGTTTCGGCATTCCCAACGAAGGTTTCGCCCTGATCCTGGCGGTTGACCGGATTCTTGATATGTGCCGGACCTCGGTTAACGTCACCGGCGATCTGGTGACCTGCACCGTCATGCAGAAAATCTCGGGCTCAAGGGCATCTCCCTAAAGCGTGATTTTTGAATCCGCCTGAAATACGGTAATATTGTATTCAATAATCCAGATGTAAGGAAAAATGTCATGGCGCTCTTGAAGGTTATCCTGGCCGGTTCTGTGTTTTTATCCGCCGGGGTTTTCACCCTCTCGCTTCCTTCCGGGGTCACGGCCCATGAGAAAGACCTGGATAGCCTGGGTTGCCATTACGCCCGCACCCACCGCAATTATCACTGCCACCAAGGGGTCATGGAAGGCCGGACCTTTAAATCAAAGGGGGACGCCATGCGCAACTGGAACCGGCTGAAAAAAGATAAAAAGGATGAGGACGACTGTCTATAAACCGGTTTAAAATCAAAACCGGTTAAAACATCGCATGACAGGACCCTGAATTTCTGTCATTTGATGTTTTTTTATAAAGGCTTGCTGAAACCATGAAAAAGGCGGTGATACTTTTAAGCGGGGGGATGGACAGCGCCACCATCCTGGCGATCGCCAGGCGGGACGCCTTTGAGTGCTATGCCCTGAGCTATAGTTACGGCCAGCGCCATGATGTCGAACTGATTGCCGCCAACAAGATCGCCAAAGCCTCCGCCGTCAAGGAACACCAGACCATTGAAATCGATCTCGGCGCTTTCGGCGGCAGCGCGCTGACCGCTGAAATTCCGGTTCCCAAGCACCGCACCGAGATCGGCGGCGAGATTCCCATCACCTACGTGCCGGCCAGGAACACGGTTTTTCTCTCTTTTGCCCTGGCTTATCTCGATGTGATTGGCGCCGACGCGATATTCATCGGCGTCAACGCGCTGGATTATTCCGGTTATCCCGACTGCCGCCCCGAATACATTGAGGCTTTTGAGAAAATGGCCAATCTCGCGACCAGGAGGGGTGTCGAGGGGAAACACCCGATCAAGATTGAAACCCCGCTGCTTTACATGTCCAAGGCCGGGATCATCAAGGCCGGCGCCGCTTTGAAGGTCGACTATGGGATGACCATCTCCTGCTACGACCCGGACAAAACGGGGCGCGCGTGCGGGGCGTGCGATGCCTGTATTTTAAGGAAAAATGGCTTTGAGGAGGCCGGGATCGCCGACCCGACAAAATATCAATGAGCTATACCGTCAAGGAAATGTTTTTCACGTATCAGGGTGAAGGGGCGCGCACCGGGCGGGCGTCGCTGTTCGTCCGCTTTGCCGGCTGCAATTTGTGGTCGGGGCTGGAAAAGGATCGCGCAGGGGCCGTCTGCAAATTCTGCGATACCGACTTCGTCGGCACAAATGGCCCAGGCGGCGGCAAGTTCAAAAGCGCCGAAGAATTGGCCAAAAAGGCCTCAAGCCTTTGGCCCGGCGGGAATAAATATGCGGTCTTTACCGGCGGCGAGCCGCTGCTGCAACTGGATGACGCCTTGACCAAAGCTTTTCATGCCGAAGGCTTCCAGGTGGCGGTTGAGAGTAATGGAACGATAGAGGCCCCTGAGGGCATCGACTGGCTGACCGTCAGCCCCAAATCGCAAGCGCCGCTTGTCCAGACCTCTGGCGATGAATTGAAACTTGTTTACCCGCAGGTCGAAAATAACCCTGAGGATTTTGAGGGGCTCGATTTCAAGGTGTTCTCGCTGCAACCGATGGACGGGCCGGCCTTGAAGGAAAATACTGAAAAAACCCTCATCTATTGCGCCGCCCACCCGGGTTGGCGCCTCTCCCTCCAGGCGCACAAAATCTGGGATATAGCTTAACCCCGCCCCCGGTAAGGACCGACCCCGGTGTCGGGGACATAGAGACCATCCGGCAAATCGCCGATCTGGTAGAAGACGTCGATCGGGATGCCGCCCCGCGGGTACCAGTAGCCGTTGATGCGCAGCCATTTTGGTTTCATCGCCTTAACCAGCCGCTTGGCGATCATCACCGTGCAGTCCTCGTGGAAGGCGGCAAAATTGCGGAACGAGTGCATAAAAAGCTTCAGCGATTTGCTCTCGACAATCACCCTGTCCGGCACGTAATCGATCACGAAATGGGCGAAATCGGGCTGGCCGGTGACCGGGCACAGCGAGGTAAATTCCGGGCAGGTAAAGCGCACCAGGTAATCGGCATCGCCATGCGGGTTATCGACCACCTCGAGAATTGCCTTAGCGGGGCTTTCCGGCAGCGGGGATGGTTTCCCCAGGTGTTTCAGGTTTTTCATTTTCCCGGTCATATTTGCGTGAGCCCGTTTGTTTCGCCCAGAAAAGCGGTATAATACAAAATCCTCGCAAAAGGAAAGGATTAGTCATCAAGTGTTATCAGCATTTAAAATCCCGGCCGTGGTTTTGATTTTAGCGCTGACCAGCTGTAATACCGCCAAAAATCTGGCGGCGAATTTTATCCCGACCGGCAAACAGGACGTCGAACTGACGGAGATCAGATCAGGCGACTATACCCTTGACCCCGAACACAGCTACGTCAGCTTTTCATTTGACCATATGGGCTTTTCAACCACCCGCGCCCGTTTTGATCAGGTCGCGGCCACCCTTAATTTTAACAGCCTCACCCCCGGCCAGGCTGCCCTGTCCATTACCCTCAATATGGCCAGTGTTAATACCAACGTGGCAAAATTTGATGAGTTGCTGCGAAGCGATGATTTCTTTGACGTGGAAAAATTTCCGGAAGCCACGTTCCTTTCCGATGCGGTTTATTTCACCAGCGATACCACCGCCGAAGTGCCGGGCACCCTGACCCTTCATGGAGTATCACAGAAAGTGGTCTTTTATGTCACCTTCCAAGGCGCCGGAAAAAACTGGATCAGCGGAAAATATACCCTGGGCTTTTCCGCCAAAGCGGTTGTCAACCGTTCAGCCTTCGGCCTGAAAAACCTGCTGGCTTTGACCGGTGATGAAGTTACAATAGAGATTGATGCCGAGTTCAATTTGCTGGAGGACTAGAATGACCCGTGAACCGGAAGGCAAAAAGTATAATTCCGTGGCAATCGCGTTCCACTGGGTTATCGCCATCCTGGTCATTTTTATGCTGTTTTGGGGACGCTACATGACGGACCTGCCAAAGGGCAGTTTTGAGCGCCTGGAGGGCTTTCAGCTCCACTTTTCAATCGGCATCACGATCCTGTTATTAAGCGTTTTGCGCCTGATCTGGCGGCTCATGAATCCGGCCCCGCCGCTGCTTGAAACCATGAAAAAATCTGAAAAAATATTGGCAAAAACAACCCATTATCTTTTCTATGGTCTCTTGATCATCCTGCCCCTGGCCGGCTGGGCGACCGTCTCGACTTCAAGCCTGGATGTCCCGATCATTTTTTTCGATCTGTTCCAGTGGCCCTGGTTCCCGGGGGTCCATGACATTGAAAACCGCAAAATTATTTATGAAGTTTTCAAGCAAATGCACGTCACAATCGGCTGGGTAATGCTGGGGCTGGTGGTGCTGCACGTCCTGGCAGCCGTCAGACACGCCCTGATCCTGAAGGACGGCACCCTGAAGCGCATGTGGCCGGGAAAATAATGGCAAAACATTTCCTGATCGCCTGGCTGGTTTTTTCGATGGGGTTCCTTACCGTTGCCCGGGCGGAGCAATGGACGCTGGTTAAAGAGGAAAGTTTTATCCGCTTCTCCGGGCTTCAGATCGGCCGGCCCTTTGAGGGCGAATTCAAGGATTTCAGCGCCTCCATCTGCTTTGAGGAGGATAATCTGGCGGCGGCCTCCATTTCCCTTGTGATTGATATGGAAAGCGCCACCACCGGCATCTTCGAGCGTGATGAAATCCTGAAGGCCCCGGAATGGATGGACAGCGCAGGTTATCCCACCGCAACCTTCCGGATTACGGCGATCGAAAGGCTTGGGCCGGACAGCTATCAGGGGAACGGTTTTTTGGAAATGAAGGGGGTTTCAAGAGAGGTTACCCTTCCCTTTATCCTGAATTTGGTGGACAATACCGCCTCCGGCTCTTTGACCATTGACCGCCGCGACTTCGACATCGGCGAAGGCCGCTGGGGCGAAACCGAACAGTGGGTCGGCTTTGAGATCGAAATTAATTTCACAGTCACGGCAATTCCTACTGGAGCAGCGTGTGAAAAATAATACCGGCCTGGTCAGCACCGACTGGCTTCTGGAACACCTGAACGATCCGGATCTGGTGATTTTGCATTGCTCTTATTTCCTGGGCGCGCCCGGGTGGAGCCCGGAAGCCAGCTACAGCCGCAATCATATTCCCGGCGCCCGGCTTTTTGATGTCGACAAAATTGCCGACCCCACCAGCCCCCTGCCCCACATGATGCCCAGCGCTGATGCCTTCGCGGAGGCCGCCGGCCGGCTTGGCATCGGCAATGATGACCAGGTGGTGGTCTATGATGACGGCGGGGTCCGCCCGGCGTTCCGGGTGTGGTGGACCCTCAAGACCTTTGGCCATGACCAGGTGGCGGTTCTCGACGGCGGCCTTGGGAAATGGCTGATGGAAGGAAAACCCGCCACCACCGGCGTCCCGGAAATCCGGGCAAAGGATTACACCGCTGATTTTCAACCGGAAAATATTGCCTGTAAAAAGGATATTCTGGAAAACCTTAAAAGTAAAAACTGTGAGGTGCTGGACGCCCGCGGGCCGGGGCGTTTTACCGGCACCGAGGAGGAGCCCCGCGCGGGCATGCGTTCGGGCCATATCCCGGGCTCCAGAAATCTTTACTACGGCAGCCTCCTTAATTCTGACGGCACGCTGAAAAATGACGCCGAGCTGAAAAGCCTGGTGCAAAAGTGCCGCCTCAGGGACGGCGCACCGGTGATCACCTCGTGCGGGTCGGGCATGACCGCGGCAATTCTGGCGTTCGCCCTGAAACGTCTCGGGGTCAGCCGCGTCCGGCTCTATGACGGGTCGTGGGCCGACTGGGGCAGCGACCCGGCAACCCCGGTCGAGACCGGCGGGGGATCCTGATGGCGGACAAAAAATCAACCAGGCTGGTCAAGGCGGGGCGCCGTAAAAAGTGGACCGGGGGGGTCGTCAACCCGCCGGTTTATCATGCCTCGACGGTCCTGTTCGATACCTACCAGGAGATGCGCGACGGCGTGAAAAAGGCCTTTTCCGAAGAGCTGTTCTACGGCCGTCTCGGAACCCCGACGCTGTGGGCGCTGGAAGAGGCACTGGCGGAACTGGAAGGTGCCAAGGGGGCCAAGATTTACCCTTCCGGCATGGCCGCCATTACCACCTCGCTATTAAGCGTCCTGAAAGCCGGCGACCACCTTTTGATCGCCGATACGGTTTATGAGCCAACCCGCAAATTCGCTGACCAATTTTTGCCGCGCCTGGGCATTGAGGCGGACTTTTTCGACCCGATGGCTGGCGCCAGCATCGCCAAACTGTTCAAGGACAATACCAGGGCGGTATTTCTTGAAACCCCGGGTTCGCTGACCTTCGAGGTGCCGGACCTTCCGGCCATAGCAAATGCCGCCCATGCCCATTATATGTACGTTCTTTGCGACAACACCTGGGCGACCCCGCTTTATAACAATGCCCTGGAAAAAGGCGCTGACATTTCGATCCATGCCGTCACAAAGTATATCATCGGCCATGCCGACGCCATGGTCGGGGCGGCGTTGGCCAACGCCAGAACCCACGGGCTGTTAAAGTACGCCACCTTCCAGCTGGGCCAGCTGACCGGACCTGATGACGCCTATCTGGCGCTCAGAGGCCTGCGCACTTTGGAAGTCCGCCTGAAGCAGCACCAGCAAAACGCCCTCGAGATCGCCCGGTGGCTTGAGGGCCATGCCATGGTTGAGCGTGTTTTGCATCCGGCGCTGCCCCCGTGCCCCGGCCATCAGGTATGGAAACGGGATTTTACCGGTGCGACCGGCCTTTTTTCGATCATCCTGAAAGCCGGCGAGCTGAAAAACATGGGCGCCTTTTGTGATCAGATGGCCCATTTCGGCATGGGCTTTTCGTGGGGCGGATTTGAAAGCCTGGTGCTGCCGCAGGAAGTCACCCCGGTCCGCAGCGCCACCCGCTGGGACGCCACCGGCCCCCTGATCCGCCTTCACATCGGCCTTGAAGATGTCGAGGATCTGAAGGAAGACCTGGACGCCGCCCTGAAACGGTTTGAGAAAACGCTTTGAACCCGATACAGTTTCCCGATGTTTGAAAGCGCAGAATTCATCGCTCTGTGGCTGTCCTTCAGGGTCGCTTTTCTGGCGACCGTCCTGGGCCTGCCCCTGGCGGTCTTTCTCGCCCACGTTCTGGCGCGGCATAACTTTCGCGGCAAGACCGCGCTTGATTTGATCATCCATGCCCCGCTGGTGCTTCCGCCGGTCGTGATCGGCTACTTTTTGCTGATCACCTTCGCCCCCAACGGCGCGGTCGGAGGCTTCCTTGAAAACACCCTCGGCCTGAAAATTGCCTTTACCTGGCAAGGCGCGGCGCTGGCTTCGCTGATCATGGCGCTGCCCTTGATGGTGCGCGCGATTCGCCTGTCGTTTGAGGCCGAAAACCCGAAACTGGCGCTGGCCGCCCGGACCCTTGGCGCCTCCCCATTCCGGACCTTTTTCGACATCACCCTGCCGCTCGCCGCGCCGGGACTGATTACCGGCGGCCTTTTGGGTTTTGCCCGCGCGCTCGGGGAATTCGGGGCGACCATTACCTTTGTCTCCAACATCCCGGGGATCACCCAGACCTTGCCGCTGGCGCTTTATTCGGCAATCCAGCAGCCAGGCGGAGAGGCGGCGGCGCTGCGCCTGATGGTCTTCTCGCTGATTTTGGCGTTCGCGGCGCTGGGCCTTTCCGAATACCTGGCCAGGCGCCTGAAAAAACGGATCGGAGGTTTGCCGTGAGCGCTTCCCTGGTCATTGATGTCGTGAAAAGCTACCGCGGCTTTACGCTGAAGGCCAAAGCGGAATTCCGTCCCGGCGTCACCGCCCTGTTTGGGCCGTCCGGGGCGGGCAAAACCACGCTCCTCAACCTGATCAGCGGGGTTGAGCGCCCGGACGAAGGGGCGATTGCCTTTGGCGGTGAGACGTTTTTCCACTCGATCCGGAAAATCAACCGCCCGCCGGAAGCGCGCCGGGTCGGATATGTGTTCCAGGACGACGCCCTCTTTCCGCACATGACGGTTGAAAAAAACCTCAGCTTCGGCGCCCGGAAAAACCGTCGACTTCATAGCCGGCTGGTTGCAATGTTCGATCTTGAAAAACTGTTGGACCGTTATCCGGCCAATTTGTCGGGCGGCGAGAAAAAGCGTGTCGCGATCGCCCGCGCGTTGCTCAGCGAACCCGATATCCTGATGCTCGATGAGCCGCTGGCCAATATCGACGGCCGGCGGCGCGAGGCGTTCTTTCCCTCCCTCGACACCTTGAGAAAAGCAATCGCGATGCCGGTGATTTCCGTGCGCCACGAGGT
>JADFFP010000042.1 GCA_022568115.1 Pseudomonadota bacterium
TCCTCCTTTTCCAGGACGTCCCGGCCATCAAGCTGTTGGCGTTCGAGGCCTGGAACAGCCTGAATTCCCCGGTGCTGGCGGCGCTGCCGCTGTTTATCCTGATGGGCGAGATTTTGTTCGCCAGCCGCTTCCCCAAAGACCTGTTCGACGGCCTGGAGCCATGGACGCGCTCGATCCCGGGCCGGCTTTATCACATCAACATCCTGGGCTGTTCGCTGTTCGCCGCGGTCTCCGGCTCATCCGCCGCCACCACCAACACGATCGGGCGGATGACCTTGGGCGAATTGGCGGCGCGCGGTTATGACCGGAGGCTGGCGATCGGCTCACTGTGCGGGGCCGGCACGCTGGGTTTTCTGATCCCGCCGAGCATTATCCTGATCCTCTACGGGGTGCTGGCCGAGGTTTCGATCCTCGATCTGTTCCTCGCCGGGATTTTGCCGGGGGTGCTCTTAAGCCTCGGTTTCATGGCCTATCTGGCGATCACAACCCGGCTCAGGCCGGAGTTGCTGCCGGAGCGAGGCAACCGGGAGGTGAAGCCCGGGGAACGGCTCCGGGGCCTGCTTAAAATCAGCCCGGCGCTGCTGCTGATACTGGCCATTCTCGGCAGCCTTTATCTCGGTTTCGCCAGCCCCTCAGAGGCCGCGGTGCTGGGCGTCGCCGGGGCGCTGATCATTTCCGCGGTCAAGCGCGACCTCAACTGGCGCAACCTCAAATCGGCGCTGCTGGAAGCGGTCAAGACGGTCTCGATGGTCGGCCTGATCCTCTTGGGCGCGCTGTTCCTGACCCGGGTGATGGCCTATCTGGAAATCCCCGCTGCGGTGGCCGGCGCCATCGCCGCGCTCGGTCTTGCGCCGGTGCTGCTGATCCCGGTGCTGCTGATCTTCTACATCGCGCTTGGCATGATCCTCGACGGCCTGTCGGTGGTGGTGATTACGCTCCCGATCGTCCTGCCGCTGGTGGTGGCGGCCGGGTTCGACCCCTTGTGGTTCGGGATTTTCCTGGTGATTACGGTCGAGATGGCGCAAGTAACGCCGCCGGTCGGCTTTAATCTTTTTGTGGTCCAGAACCTGACCGGTGAGCCGATCGCCATGATCGCCCGCGCCGCCTTCCCGTTCTTTTTGATTATGGCCGCCTTCGCGCTTCTGATCGCGCTGTTCCCGGTGATTGTGACTTTCCTGCCGGACATTCTTTAACCCTTGCCGGGCCGGGCAAACCTGCTATTTAGAACCTCATGAGCAAACTCCCGATCAGCTTTGAAGATGTGTTGGCGGCCGCCAAGCGCCTCAAGGACGGCATCTACCACACCCCGGCGGAATTTTCCGAGGTCCTGTCGGAGGCGGCCGGCAGTGAAATTTTCCTTAAATTCGAGATTTTCCAGCACACCGCCAGCTTCAAGGAGCGCGGCGCGCTGAATATGCTGCTTAGCCTGTCGGATGAGGAAAAGAAGCACGGGGTGGTCGCCGCCTCGGCCGGCAATCATGCCCAGGGGGTGGCCTTTCACGCCGCCCGCCTCGGCATTCCCGCCACCATCGTGATGCCCAAGGACACCCCCTTCACCAAGATCAAGCGCAGCGAAGTGTTCGGCGCCACAATTGTTCTTCATGGCGCGACCTTCGCCGATGCAATGACCGAGGCGCGGCGGCTCGAGAAGCAAAAGCGCCTGATTTTTATCCCGACCTACGACCACCCGCTGATCATGGCTGGCCAGGGCACCGTGGCGGTGGAGTTTCTGAAGCGTTTTGCCGATCTGGATGCGCTTATTGTGCCGGTCGGGGGCGGCGGGCTGATCGCCGGCTGCGCGGTGGCGGCCAAGGCGATCAAACCGGGTATCAAGGTCTACGGGGTGCAAAGCGAGGTTTATCCGTCGATGAAAGCCGCATTGGAGGGACGCACCATCGACCCGGCCCGCCAAACCATCGCCGAGGGCATCGCCATCAAGGAGCCGGGCAAGCTGACCGCCCGGGTGGTTGAGGCGCTGGTCGATGATATCCTGATCGTCCCCGAGCACCTGATCGAGCGCGCCATCAACATGTTTATCGAGGTCGAAAAGGTGGTGGTCGAGGGCGCCGGGGCGGCGCCGCTGGCCGCCGTGATGCAATACCCGGACCTGTTCAGGGGGCAAAAAACCGGCCTGGTGCTTTCCGGCGGCAATATCGACCCGAAACTTCTCGCTTACTCGCTGATGCGCGGTCTGGCCCGCGACGGGCGCATTTCGCGGCTGCGCGTCACCACCCCGGACCTGCCCGGGTCGCTGGCCAAGCTGACCGCGATTGTCGCGGAAAACGGCGGCAATGTGATCGAGGTCTACCACCAGCGCCAGTTCGCCGACATCGCGCTTAAATACACCAGCATCGAAATGGTGATCGAGACCAAGGACGCCGGTCACGCCAAAACCATCGTCACCGCGCTTGAAGCGCAAGGCTTCGAGGTGGTGACCATCTCGCTCACCGAAGGTTAACCAGTTGACAGCAATCAGTTGGCAGATGTCAGTTTTCAGTGGCCGGAAGCTGGAATTCTGTAACCTGACATACCTGTAGCTGTATTAGCTACAGGTATTTTCATTCCTGCCCTGAACCTACCTATATCGGGTTTCAATATAGGTTCTAATTTTTACTATTTATTTTCCACCCTCACCCTACCCTCTCCCATCAAGGGAGAGGGGATAACGGCAGTGCACTTCTTAAACCCCCTCTCCCCTCCGCGGGAGAGGGGTGGGGTGAGGGGGTGATTCAAAAAATAGTCATACCCGCGCAAGCGGGAATCCATAGGCTCCTATTTATACAACAAAAACATGGATGCCCGTTTCTCGCCTGGGCGTAGCTGAAGTTCCTCTTCCGCCTTCGTTTCACTATTGCGTGACAGGTCGGCGTAGCCTGGTCACGGGCCTGACCACCAACACATATTGTCATACCGGCGTAGGCCGGTATCCGGCAAATGTTTGTGCAATTCTCCGGACTTTAAAACAAAAACAAAATCCGGATGCCCGAATAAATCGGGCATGACAGATAAGAAAGTCCTCTCCCCTCCGAGGGAGAGGATTTAGGTGAGGGGGTAAAATTAATAAGCTATTCCGCGGGTTGCGGGGTTGAGCGGCGCTGGCCTTGTTTGGCCGGCCCCTGGGCGGAAATATCTTTTTCCTGGAGCCGCAGCTTGCGCTCGACAAAGCCGGGCGAGCCGGTGTATTTGCCGAAGGTATTGTAGAACACCGGGATAACGATCAGGGTAAAGAAGGTGGCGATCACCACTCCGAACAGGATGATCACGCCGATCGAGACCCGGCTTTCCGAGCCCGGGCCAGCGGCCAACACCAGCGGCAGGGTCCCGGCGGCGGTGGAAAGGCCGGTCATCACCACCGGACGCAGGCGGATTTTAGCGGCCTCGACCACGGCGGTGGTGACATCCATTCCGTCATCGCGGAGCTGGTTGGCAAATTCAACGATCAGAATGCCGTTCTTGGCGGCGATGCCGATCAGGATAATCAGGCCAACGCCGGAATAAATGTTGAGGGTATAGCCGGTGATATAAAGCCCGAACAAACCGCCGGCCATCGCTAATGGCACCGCCAGCATAATCGTGAAGGGGTGAATAAAGCTCTCAAACTGGGCCGCCAGCACCAGATAAACGATTAACAGCGACAGCAAAAAAGTAAAGACAAACGCGATCAGCGCTTCCTGGTATTCGCGGGCATCTCCCTTGACATCAGAATAAACCGCCTCGGGGGCCTCTTCCGGCACGATGCTCTGGATAAATTCCAGGCCCTCGCCGAGGCTGTAGCCGGGCGCCAGATCGGCGGTAATGGTCAGCGCCCTGATCCGGTTGTAGCGGCGCAAGGCCCCGGCCTCGGCGACATTCCTCAGGGTCACCAGGCTGGACAGCGGAACCAGCTCTCCGGTCCGTTCGGAGCGGACAAAAATATTTTCGATATCGGAGGGATTGATGCGGTTTTCCTCACTGGCCTGCAGCATCACGTTATATCCCTCGCTCCGGTCCACCTAGGTGGTCACGCGCCGTCCCGCCAGCATGGTCTCGAGCGTCCGGCCGATCGCGGAAACCGAAACCCCGATATCGGCGGCCCGGTCGCGGTCGACGTCAACCCTCACCTGGGGCTGGGTTTCCTGGTAGTCGGTATCGATGTTGATCAGCCCCGGATAGTCCCGGAGCCGGGCCACCATCCGGTCCCTGATCCCGGCCAGTTCGTGATAGGTGTTGGCGCCAATGACAAACTGGATCTCCCCGCCGCCGCCGCCGCCATGGCCAAACTCCTGGATAAAAACCTGAACCTCGGTGACATCGGTAAGCTGGGCCCTGACCCAGGCGAGAATTTCCTTGCTCTCTTTATCGCGGCTCTTCCAATGCGGCAGAATGACAATCCCGGTGGCCGAATTGACCGCCTCCGAGGTGGTCCTGAAGCCCGGAATATTAATCAGCAGCGTTTCGATATCACCCTCTTCAACCCCGGCCAGAAGAAGCTCTTCAACCTCGCTGACCGCGCCCCGCATGGCTTCGAACCCGGTGCCCTCGGTGGCGCGGATGCTCATGAAAAAGCCGCCGCGATCCTCGGACGGGGCAAACTCGAACTTTACCGCCATGAAAAGGCCGATGGTTATCATGAGCGCCGCCAGCAGCATCGCGGCCATCGGCCAGACGTTGGCCAGGGTCGTGCGCAGCACCTTGTCATAGCTTTTGTTGACCGCTTCGAACCACGTCAGCAGATGCTTTCTCAGCCAGGTTTTCTTTTCCTTGCGGGTCAGAAGTTTCGAGCACAGCATGGCCGACAGAGTGAGCGCCACGAAGGTCGAAAAACCGACCGCGGCGGTGATCGTCAGCGCCAGTTCCTTTAAGATCCTCGAGATATTGCCTTCGAGAAAAAACACCGGCAGGAAAATACTGATCAGCACCAGCGTGGTGGCGATCACCGCGAACGAAACCTGACGGGTGCCGCGGTAGGCTGCGAGAAGCGCCGGCTCGCCGCTTTCCACCCGCCGGTAGCAGTTTTCCAGCACCACGATCGAATCATCGACCACCAGGCCGATCGTCAGCACCAGCGCCAGCAGGGTCAGCATATTGATTGAATAGCCGGCCAGGCTGAGCGCCCAGAAGGTCGCCATGATACTGACCGGAACCGTGATCGCGGGAATAAAGGCGGCCCGGAAACTGCCCAGAAACAGATAAATCACGATGATCACCAGGACCATCGCCACCAGCAGGGTCTGGTACACCCTGGTGATCGCTTCGGCGACAAATTGCGAGGAATCCCACGAAACGCTTAAAGTGATGTGGGAGGGAAGCCGTTTGGCGATCCGTTCCGCTTCGGTCTTTACCGCCTCGGCGACATCCAGGATATTGGCCTGGGATTGTTTGACAATGCCGATGCTTTGCCCGGTCAGGCCGTTGCGGCGGTATTCGGTCCTGGGGTTTTCCGCGCCGATCTCAATCCGGGCGACCTCGCCCAGCCTAACCAGGTGGCCGTCCTCCCCTTCTTTCAGAACCAGATTCTTGAAATCGTCAGGGGTCTGGTAAACCCGTTCGACCCGAAGCGTAAAATCGCGGGTTTCCGATTCCAGGCGGCCCGCCGGCAGCTCGACGTTCTCGGCTCTCAGCGCCGCTTCAATGTCGGGGATGGTCAGGTCCCGGGCGGCCATCGCCTGGCGGTCCAGCCAGATCCGTATCGAGGGCCGCTGGCGGCTGCCGATCCTGACCCGGGCGACCCCCTCGACCACCGAAAGCTGGTCTTCGATATTTCTTTCGATAAAGTCCGTGAGCTGCAGATTATCCATGATCGTGCTGGTCACGCCGAACCAAAGAATCGGTGATTCATTGAAATTTATTTTTTGCACCTGGGGCGGGTCGACCTCTTCAGGAAGCACCCGGAGGATCGACGAAACCCGGTCGCGGATATCGTTGACACCCACCTCCAGGGGGTGACTGAGCTTGAACTCGACAACCACCGACGAGACCCCGTTGCTGCTGGTCGAGCTTATCGATTTTATGCCCTCGATCCCGGCGATGCTGTTTTCAATAATCTGGGTCAGGCGGTTTTCAACCACCGCCGCCGAAGCGCCGGGATATACGGCGATGATGGAGACGATTGGAATCTCAAAATCCGGCAATTCGCGAACCGGCAAATCCTTGAATGACAAAATCCCGAAGGCGACCAGCATCACGCTCATCACGGTGGCGAAAACCGGGCGTTTGACCGAGATGTCAGAAAGAATCATCGCCCGCTTCCTTTTGTTCCGCAGGCCGGAAAGACAGCAGGTATTCAGGAAATTCCGGGGCGGCTTCTTCGCCCAAGACCCTGACCGCCATGCCGGGGCCAAGCCTTAACAAACCGGATATGACGATCAGGTCGCCGGCCTTCAGCCCGGACAGAACCTCCACCCGGTTACCGTACCGCCGGCCCACTTCAATTTCGATCCGCTCGACTTTATTATCCTCGCCAACGACAAAGACGAACTGGCTGCCGCCGACCGGGATCAGGGATTTTTCCGGCACCGAGAGGGCCTCCTTAAGGTTGCTGACCAGATCGACGGTCAGCAGCATACCGGGCCTGAGATACCTGTCCCGGTTATCAATTTCCGCCCGCACCGCGACCGCCCGGGTGACCGGATTAACCCGGCTGTTGATGGTTTTGACAATGCCTCTGAATTCCATGTCCGGGTAGGCGGCCGCTTTGGCTGCGATTTCCTGGCCCGGCCTGAGGATTGAAATAAAACGCTCCGGGATCGAAAAATCCAGCTTGATAATGGTAATATCATCAAGGGTGGTAATTTCGGTGCCGGGCGAAACCAGGGTGCCGGGGCTGACCTGACGCAGGCCCAAAAGCCCGGCAAAGGGCGCGGTGATCACATAATCCCCGGCGCGCGCCCGGGCGGCATTGAGGCGCGCCGTGGCCTCATCAAGGGTGCGGGTCGCGGCATCCAGCGACGCCTGTGACAGCGCACCCTTGCCGACCAGTGGCTTGGTGCGTTCAAACTGCTGCCGGGCTTCGGTATAGCTGGCCAGCGCGCCTGAGACATTGGCCAGCTCCTCGGCATTGGTCAGGGTCACCAGGATGGTCCCGGCCTCGACCTCGGCGCCATCGGTGAAATGCACTTTCTGGACGGTGTCGGATATTTGCGCGGTCAGGGTGACGCTCTCATTGGCACGCGCGGTGCCGATCGCCTCGATAATATCGGCGAACAGATAGGGGCTGACCTTTTGCACCACAACCGGGGTGCCGGGGTTTTCAGCCTCCTGGTCCCCGGCCTGATCGCCGATAAACGCCTTTATGATCAGAAACGCGGCAAAGACGGCGAGCACGGTCACCACCAGCCAGATGATCGTTTTTCCGGAAAGGTGCGCCCGTTTGATGCCGGCGATATTTAACTTTTGTTTCATAAACCTCACTGTCCCGATACTTAAGTGGGCTGTATTCCCGTTTTATATGAACTATTAAGTGGCCTGTCTTGCGCAAAATGAATATTTCACCAAAAAGTCATATATCATAACGGGCGTTGCATGTTAAAGGCCCCTCTTGTATCAAGAAGGCGGATTTCAAACACCGGGCAAGGGGCCAATTCGTGAGCATTCTAAAGACAAAAATCGATACCAGCGCCAAGGACTTCCGGGCCAATACCGGACATATGGAAGGCCTGGTCGCCGACCTCCGGGAAAAGATCGCCAAGATTACCCTGGGCGGGCCGGAGCGTTCACGCCAGCGCCACCTGAAACGCGGCAAGCTGCTGCCGCGCGAGCGCATCGATTTGCTGCTCGATCCCGACACCCCGTTCCTGGAATTTTCCCAGTTCGCCGCTTATGGCATGTATGGCGAGGATGTCCCGGCGGGCGGGATCATCACCGGCATCGGCCGCGTCGCGGGCCAGGAGTGCGTGATTGTCTGCAATGACGCCACCGTCAAGGGTGGCACTTATTATCCGGTCACGGTCAAAAAGCACCTGCGCGCCCAGGAAATCGCGGCGGAAAATAACCTCCCGTGCATTTATCTGGTGGACAGCGGCGGCGCCAACCTGCCCCAGCAGGACCAGGTGTTTCCGGACCGCGACCACTTCGGGCGGATTTTCTACAACCAGGCCAACCTGTCGGCCCGGGGCATCCCGCAGATCGCGGTGGTAATGGGCTCGTGCACCGCCGGCGGCGCCTACGTTCCGGCGATGGCTGATGAGAGCATCATCGTCCAGGGCCAGGGGACCATTTTCCTCGCCGGTCCGCCGCTGGTCAAGGCCGCCACCGGCGAAGTGGTCTCGGCCGAAGAGCTGGGCGGGGCCGATGTCCACTCCCGCATCTCGGGCGTCACCGACCATATGGAGCCCAACGACGCCAAGGCGCTGGAGCGCGCGCGGCGGATTATCGCCCACCTCAACAAAACCAAGCAAACCTCGCTCGACATCGCCGAGCCGGTCGACCCGCTCTATGACCCCGGCGAACTGTTCGGCATCATCCCGGGGGATACCC
>JADFFP010000298.1 GCA_022568115.1 Pseudomonadota bacterium
AATTCATAAAAAAGCCGGGAGATGCCCGGCCTTATATAATTTGCGGATCCAGCCCTAAGCTTCGGCACCCTCTAGAGATTTGTCGACCTCTTCGGTTTCGGGCCGATCAACTAGTTCGACGATTGCCATTGGCGCGCTGTCACCCGCCCGCAAGCCGCATTTCAATATTCGTAGATAGCCGCCCGGACGTTCCTGGTAACGGGGTGCTATTTCGTCAAATAGCTTTTGCACGATATCGCGGTCACGAAGACGAGCAAATGCTAAACGGCGTTTCGCTACTGAATCATTTTTTGCCAATGTAATGAGTGGCTCCGCAGTCCGCCGAAGCTCCTTCGCCTTGGCATCGGTGGTCTTGATAGCGCCGTGCTCGATCAGGCTGGCTGCCAAGTTGCTCAGCATGTGAGCCTGCTGCTTGGCGGAGCCGCCGAGACGGGCACCCTTCTTAGGGGTTGGCATTGTGTACTCCTCGTATGCGGTAAAAGTTGAGCGCGCGGCAATTAGGTAATTGCCGCAAGTCAGCGGGGTTCTTTACTCGGAATCCTCAGAAGCCGGGTCCTTGAAGTCACCGGTTTCTGCGTCGTAGCCCTCGAGCTGGGTCGGGTCAAAGTCCTCAGGGGTGTCCTTGAGAGCCAGGCCCAGGTTAGCCAGCTTGATCTTTACCTCATTGATCGACTTCTGGCCGAAGTTGCGGATATCCAGCAGGTCGTCCAGATATTTGCTGAGTTGTAAAATGTCCATGGTTTCGAGTATAACTGAAAAATGGAACGGGGAACAAGGGATGCCCCGTTGCCGTCATATTGCAGGATCGGATTCCCCTTTTTGTCATGAATCAATGATTGTCTGCGAAGGAAGTTTTCATGAAGGCATTTATCATTAGGGAAGTAGGAAAAAGAATAATACTTTTATTTTTCATATCGATCATCTCGCATACCGTGGTACACCTCGCGCCCGGCGAACCGAGCCTGGTCGACCCCTCCAACCCAAGAATGAAACCTGAAGACATCCAGATGATTCGCGAAGCGTTCCACCTGGACGACCCTCTGCACAAACAATACATCAACTGGATGAGCGATCTTATGACTGGCGAACTACGTTCCTTTAAGGACAACCAGCCCGTGTTGAAAAAAATATGGGGCAGGTTCCTGAATTCCCTTCCCCTTTTTCTGCTTGGCACTCTGATCGCCTGGTTCATTGCATTTCCGGTGGGCATTCATGCGGCGTTGAACCGGGGAATGATGGCTGATCGCGCCAGTACATTTCTGGCTTATGCCTTGATTTCCATACCGGGATTTTTTCTGTCCTATATCTGCATCATCTTCATGGTCAAAACGTTCGACATCCCGGTGATCGGCATGCGCACCTTTGGTTTGGAAGATTCCGGGTTCTGGTTTAGCTCGATGGACCGACTCTGGCACCTCACCCTCCCCGCCCTCATGTCTGCCATAGGCATCGTGGCTGTGCTTTCACGCTACGTACGCTCCCAAATGCTTGAAGTCATCGGTCAAGATTATATTCGCACCGCAAGGGCCAAAGGACTTCCGGAGGATGTTGTGATCTACCGTCACGGTCTGCGCAACGCGTTACTGCCCTTCATCACCATGTTCGGGTTGCTCATTCCCGGTCTTATAGGGGGGTCGGTGATTTTTGAAACAATTTTTGCCTGGCCCGGAATGGGAAGGCTGTGCTTCGAAGCGATAATGAGCCGGGATTTCCCGGTAATTGTGACCTTGCTTTTCTTTTCTGCCATCCTCGTTCTTATTGGGAACCTGATTTCAGAAATCCTTTACAGGCTGGTGGACCCGCGGATAAAATTTTGAGCAGGATATTTTTATGGATCAGGAAACATACATGGAAAACCATATTGAGTTAAAGCCGGAAACCAGCCTCCTCGGCGAGCAATGGGCGATCTTTAAAAAGGACAAGCTTGCTCTGGCCAACCTGTTTTTTCTTCTTTTTCTTTGCATCGTTGCGGTCTTGGGCAAAATGCTCACAAAGGTGTACGTCGTGTTTGACTCTTCGATGGTGAGGCTTTCGGAAAAATTTTTACCGCCGCTAAGCCCGTTCAACAGCGATTTGGTCCCTGCGGAAGAAGCGCCGGCC
>JADFFP010000299.1 GCA_022568115.1 Pseudomonadota bacterium
CCGGTGACCAGGATCATGACCGGTTTTTCCACCCTGGGCCGGCGGCACAATTCATTCAGGAAATTCATCGGCGCCGGGGTGTGGGTGAGCGTCGACAAGCCGGCGTTATGAAGCGCGGTGATCAGTATTCCAGTGGCGATGCCGACCGATTCCGGAACGTAGTAATGCTTGATTTTATGGCCCTCCTGATCCCTGCCGTAGCGCTGGGCAAAAATCACAATCAGCCACGGCGCGGCCTCCAGGAACGGTTTCTCCCATTCAGTGCCAAGCGGCGCCAGCGCCTCCAGCCACGCCGCCCCGGCCTTGCCGGCATAAAACTCGCGCTCTTCCTTCTCAGCCGCCTGGCGAATGATTTTCTTGGCCCGGGCCGAGCGCACCAGAACGAAATGCCAGGGCTGGTGGTTGGCCCCACTGGGCGCGGTGCCGGCCGCCAGCAGGCAATTGTCGATCACTTCTCTCGGCACATCGCGGCCGGAGAAAAACCGGCAGGTATGGCGCCTTTTGGCAAATTCATAAAACGCCTTGGAACGCCGGGTTGTTTCCTGGTCGGAAAAATCAAAGCGGTGCGGCAGCGGGATCGATTTGTAAACTTTGCTCATGGACGTCCTTTCAGTCCCCAATTTTGGCCCCGAATTTAGACGATGAGAGATGAAAGGAAAAGGGGTTTCCCGGCGCATCCCTCCCTTAAGTTTTTAATATTATTCCCCTTTAAATGAGAACCATTATCACTTATACTAGAACATCGGATTAAGCATACTCTTTATGCGACTGACGGGCCGAGGCGTTCTGGCCGGCCGTCCAATGCCGGGGGGAAGAAAATGAAAAAAGTCGAATGGGATCAGGTCTACGAGGGCGAACAGCAATACATCACCAAATACTTAAAAGGCTACGATGCCAAAAAATCCATCGGGCTGGCCCTCTCCGGAGGTGGCATTCGCTCGACCGCTTTCAGCATCGGGGTTATCCAGGCGCTGCATAACAAAAATATCCTGGGCAAAATATCTTATCTCTCCACGGTCTCGGGCGGCGGTTTTTCCGGTTCCGCCCTGACCTGGTTCAAACTCAAGTTCGAAACTTTTCCGTTTGGCGACAAAAAAACCTTCCAGGGCAGCCAGGCATTTGTTGAAGGCGAGGACGGAGGTCTATTCAAAACTTTAAAAAAAACCTCCACCAGCGCCTCAAACGCCATCCTCAGCTATATTCGCCAGCACGGAAATTACCTGGTCCCCTTTGAGCTTGGAAAAGCGGCTCTTTTGGCCCGGGCGCTTCTCAGCGTCCTGCATTCGGCGCTCGCCTATCTTTTGATTATTTCCCTGGTATTTTTTCTTTTGTTTCTCCTGATATACACCCCGGGCGTTATGGAATGTGTCTGGAAAACGCTTGGATATATCGGAGTTGATAAAGCGACAATTTCCAACCTTCTGCACATATGGAAAAACAACGGGCCAAGCACCCTCCAGGTAAATTTTACGGCATTTTTTATCCTCGCCACCGTGGGGTTCGGGGGCTTTTACGCCATCCTTATCGTTCTCTATGGACTTTCGACCTTTGTCAGCCAGGAAACCACTGCCGGTTACTGCTCCAGGGTCTGGGTGGAGCGCGCCATGGGATGGCTGGTCACCCTTCTGGCGGGCGCCCTGGTTTTGGCTCTTATCCCTCTCGGCTTGGAACTCATGGCCTTTACCGGCGATAAAGCTATCTCAACCGGGGTTTTCGGGGGGACAACAATTATTGGCGCTCTGGTCGCCGTTTTCAAATTCTGGCAGAATATTTCCGGAAAAGAAAGCAAGGGAGGGGTCTTGTCTTCGCTCCTGATGCAGGCCGTCGTCTTGCTGGTTATTTTTGCCGTCCTGTCGCTTGGCTTCAGGGTGGGTGCTTTTGCCTTCAAAACCGGCACATCGCTCTGGCTGCTTTTCGCGGTAACAGCCTTTATGGCCCTTGTGGTCAACCTGAACCTGGTCTCACCCCACCGGATGTACCGGGACCGGCTGGCTGAAACATTTTTGTGGAATTTCGACAAAGGGGCGGAGGCGAAATTGTGCGACCGCGGCAAACTGGCCCTACATACCCCCTTGAGTGAAATGGTGACGGATAAAGA
>JADFFP010000043.1 GCA_022568115.1 Pseudomonadota bacterium
CAACATCACCGAATACAAGAAAGCGGAAAGCGAGGCCCTGCGCTTGGGCCGCATTGTTGAGGATTCCCTCAATGAAGTTTATGTATTTGACGCAAAAACCCTGAAGTTTCTTTCGGTTAACCGCGGCGCCAGGGAAAACCTTGGCTATTCCCTAAAAGAGCTGCAAGGAATGACCCCGCTGGATATCAAACCGGAATACACCAGGAAAAGCTTCTCAGAATTAATCCAACCTTTGCAGACCGGGGAAAAGAAAAGCCTCCAGTTTGAAACCCCGCACAAAAGAAAAGACGGCACGACTTATGATACCAAGGCATTCCTTCAACTTTCGCAAACCGGAATCAACCCGGTTTTTGTCGCCATCATTGAAGATATCACCGACAAAAAAGCGACGGCCGAGCATCTCCGCCAGGCCCAGAAAATGGAAGCGGTGGGTAATCTTTCCGGCGGCATCGCCCATGATTTCAATAATATCTTGACCGCTATCTAGGGCAGTCTGCAGCTGTTGGAAATGGTCGAGGCCGACATCAGCAATGATGCCAGGGAATGTCTCAGCATTGCCATAAAATCCACCAAACGCGGGGCTGATCTGACCCATCGGCTGTTGGCCTTTTCCCGGAAGCAGACCTTAAAACCCAGGGTTGTCGAGGTTAACGAGCTGGTCAGGAACATGATCCCGATGCTGCGCCGGACCATTGATGAATCGATCGAGATAGAAACCCACCTGATGGAGAAAGAAGCGTTTGTCAAGGTGGACATGAACGAGCTGGAAAACTCACTCCTCAACCTGACGGTGAACGCCAGGGACGCCATGCCCGACGGCGGTCACCTGATCTTTGAGGTGGAAGAGGTGGAAGTGAAAAAAACCAAGGCCAGGGAGCGCGAGATTGAACCCGGAAAATATGTGGTTATTTCGGTGTCCGACAGCGGTTCCGGCATGCCGCCTGAGGTGCGGGGTCGGGTTTTTGAGCCGTTTTTCTCGACCAAGGGCGTGGAACGGGGAACCGGGCTCGGCCTCAGCATGGTATTCGGTTTTGTCAAGCAATCGGGCGGCCATATCGTGGTTTACAGCGAGGTCGGGAAAGGGACCACTTTCAAGCTTTACCTGAAAACCAGCGGGGCTGAGAAAAAATCCCGGCCTGATAAGAAAACCACCATGGACCTGAAAGTGAAGGGAACCGGCACCATCCTGCTGGTGGAAGATGACGAGGGGGTCAGGCAATTTATTACTCGGGCCTTGAGCGTGAAAGGGTACACCGTATTGGATGTGGGCGACGGTCCCAGCGCCGTTCTGATCATGGAGGGGAACAAGAACATTGATCTTCTGCTCACCGACGTGGTGCTGCCGAAGGGGATGTCGGGGCCGGAAATCGGCAAGGAATTCGAAAAAAGGTATCCGGGCAAGCCGGTCATTTATTCCAGCGGCTATACCGGCAAGGCGATTGAGCGGAACGGTGTGCTCAAGGAAGGGGAGGAGCTTCTTTCCAAACCCTACGATCTGGAGGTCTTGTTTGAATGGGTGCAGGCCAGCATAAGAAAGAAGACGTAAAGTTGGAAAAATCAATAAGTTAAATGGTGCTGCGGAGTGTATTTGAACCGCTGATCACACCCCCAGACGATTTCAAATAATCAGACAAAGGTGCGAGAGGTTGCATGCCATGATTCAAATCAATTAGCGGGCGAAACTCTTCGCCACCGATGTCCGCTTTGGGTCATAAGCGGACTCTTTTTCTGGGAGAATTTCGTTCTGGTGAATGTCCAGGGGCCCCTAAAAGAACCTTACAAAATTTTTCACAATTTATTTCTATGGAGAAAGTGAGGTCTCGGATAAGCGGGTGTGTGACTCAAACACGGAATGGTACCCTCCATTGGATGACCCACCCCACCCCGAAATATGGGACCCATTTTGAGGCGTGTTCGCCGCCTATACGCCCCCGGCAAGAGACGCTGTTTGCTTGTGTAGCCAATGGGTTTAAGCTGATAGTTTCTGCTATCACATGGGGGTACACTGATTAGCGTGAAGCCCTAAGAACTCTGGCCGGTGTTCTCCTACCATGAGGGGTTAAGCTGCCACTGTACGTAGCTATACGCAGCCGCTAAGGGGAATCTGGGCTGCCGCTGGCTGGTGTGTAGTTGGGGCTGGCGGCCGTCCTACCATGACGAGGTAAGATGCGGCTCTGTGACTCTCTGGGGTCGTTCTAGGCCGCTATTACGCCGGAAAACTCCTGGATGGATAGCCATGGGTCGTTGGGTTTGGGAATGGCCAAACGAATGGCCTTGAACGATGTGGTGATGCAACCCACATTCGGCCTCAGGATTCTTTATTATGTGGTTCTTGATTTAGAAAAGGATCATCGGGGTTGGGAGTAACGTAAAGGCCACCGCCATGCCGGTGATGATTTCCTTTACCGTTGAGACCGACGGGCATTTGCCCTCGGGCCAGCCCCTGGGCGAGGCAATTGAGGAAGTGGGCAGGGAAACCGATGGCGGAGCGGTTTATTATATGATCAATTGCGCCCACCCGAGCCATTTTGAAAAGGTGTTGAAACCGGGCGAAGCCTGGAGGGAAAGAATACATGTCTTGCGGGCCAATGCCTCAAACAAAAGTCATGAAGAACTAGATAATTTAGAAGAGTTGGATGACGGCAACCCGACCGAGTTTGGCCAGGAAAGTGCGAAGCTCAAGGAAAAACTGCCTAACCTTAATGTTCTTGGCGGCTGCTGCGGCACCGATCACCGCCACATCGCCGAGATTGCCAAGGCCTGGGCTGCTTAACCACCGCCCTTGGTCGCGGAAACCACCTGGAAATTATCGTGGAAAAAGGATTCCTGCTCAATCGTCCAAGAGTTCTTTTCGTCGCTTGTAATCAGGGCGCTGGGATTAAAGCGCCCCCACATATCGAGCGCGAACGGCTCGAAGAATGAAAAATAGGCGCGGCTAATGAGGCGCATAATCCAGCTCGTGGGTTTGTGGAACTCGGCCAGGATCACCTTGCCGCCGGGGCGCACTACCCGCATCGCTTCCTGCAAGGCCTTTCGTTTGACCTGGTAGGGCAGCTCGTGCAGCAGAAAAAACACCACCACTGAATCAAAACTGTTGTCATCGAAGCGCATCTTCGCCGCGTCTTCCTCAGCAAACGTTATTTTGCCGGGACAGCCCTTCAACTTTTTTTTGAGGTTCTCAAGCTGGTTGCCGACGATATCACAGACCACCATCTCGCCGGCCTCAATGTGCCGGCATTTTTCCGCCAGTTTCTCAGAAAAATTCCCATAAGCGCACGATATCTGAAGCACCCGGCCCCCTGATCGCGACGGGGTTATTTTCTCGATCACTTTCGCCACCAGCCGGTCGTACTGGAATAGCAACACCACCGTAACCACAAACTGGTTGTCGGTCAGCCAGATCAGGTATTTGTTGGTGTAAAGCCAATACAGACTGTCAGCCTCTTTGTCGGGTTCACGAAAGAAAGATTTCACTGCTACCGCAAACCGGGTCACGGTGAAGAAATAAAGGAAAATCACCACAAGAATGATCCCAAGGATTTTCAGGGCCGGGACAAAAATCTCCATAAGCGAACATCCCTCCTTTTGCGCTCTATTTTAGAGGATATTGAAAAGTTTAGCCTTGATGCAAATCAAAAACCGGCGGAAAGGAACCCCGCTTTGACACTCAAGGATAAGAAACGACTAATGAGCGCATGTATGATGTGATCGTTTTAGGCCTCGGCGCTATGGGATCGGCCGCTGCCAATCCCTGGTCCCTGGGTGGGTGGAGACGGTAAATAAGTTAGCCGGAGACTGCTTTAATCAATTCCAATACCTTCTCCATTGAAGGGTCGTGGCCTTGTGCAAAGTCTTCGTACATCAGGGATATGTGGTGGTCCGGCTCCAATGTTTTAATTCGTATTGGGAAGCGTTTTATCATTATGGGCATTGTCACATTAACTGGAATACGGGCAGGGAAATATCTGGTTGAGGTTTTTCACGCAGCAGCACTTGCATTTCCCCATATATCGAACGCATTATCGCGATACTGCTTGAGTGTTGGTCGATTGATTAGGTGGCGTTGAAAGTAAAAGGTGTTGTAGGTGGCGGAATGAATATTAAGGAAACGTTGGGCTGATCCCGGTGATTTGAACCGCTGCATTTTTCTTTCTCGCCGTCGCACCGGCTGATGTGAATTCTCCGCACGATTGTTGGCTCGCTTTTCATCAATATGTTCTATGGACAGGCCGAGCTTTTTGAACGCCACATGATAGGAGCGAAGCTTGTCGGTCACGATCCGGGTTGGTGCATAACCCTGTTTCTTTAAGAGTTTACGCATCAGCTTCAGCGCCGCTCTTGCGTTCCGTTCTGAGCGAACCAGAAAATCAAGCACCTCGCCTTCGTTATCTACAGCCCGCCATAGCCAGTACCGCTTGCCACGGATCATGATAGCTATTTCGTCCAGGTGCCAATGGTCACTCGGTTTTGGTCGTTTGCGTCGCAAATTCCGTGCAATCCCCGGCCCAAACTTCAAAAACCAGCGCCGAACGGTTTCATAGGAAATATCTAGGCCGCGTTCAGCAAGCAAATCCTCGATATCCCGATAACTCAAAGTGAACCGGGCATAAAGCCAGACAGCGTGGTAAATGATTTCAGGAGGAAAACGGTGGCGCTTATAAGAAATGTTTTGCATCCTAAGAGGTTACCTCAGGATGATCTTTAGAATCCAGTACAGTTAACGTGACAATGCCGTCATTATTGCCTATTAAGTATAATTTGGAGAAAAATTAACCAGACTGGTTGGCGGAGGGAGAGGGATTCGAACCCTCGGTACGCAAAGCGTACAACGGTTTTCGAGACCGCCCCGTTCAACCACTCCGGCATCCCTCCGATTGGTCCAGCGAGTGGGCGGCACATTAGCCGAAAGTGCATCTGTTCACAAGGATTGAATGGACTTAGAATTAACAGCCGAAAACCGTTGACAGGGGAGGATAAACAAGTATATTGCGCCTCACTTTTAAGGGCTTTAAGACTTAGGCGGAAATATTGGAAGAATTGGTGAAAAAATGTTTGCGGTAATCAAAACCGGCGGCAAGCAATACAAGGTTGCCGAAAATGATGTGATCAAAGTTGAAAAGCTGCCGGGCAAGGCCGGCGACAAGATCACGTTGGATCAAGTCCTGATGCTGGGAGATGACAAGGATGTCAAGGTTGGCACTCCTATTCTTTCCGGCAAGTCTGTCACGGCGGAAATCCTGGAACAGGGCAAGGCTGACAAAATTATTGTCTTCAAGAAAAACCGCCGCAAAAACTATCGCCGCACCCAGGGCCACAGGCAGCAACAAACGGTTCTTCGCATCACCGCGTTGGATGGCGCCAAAAAGGCCGCCCCAAAAGTTGAGGCCAAAAAAACCACGGCCAAAGAAGTGACGGTGGAAAAACCCAAAGCCAAAAAGGTAGCCCCGGCAAAAGCAAAAGCTGCGCCCAGGAAGGCTGCGCCCAAGAAAGTGGCTCCTAACCGTAAGGAGAAGAAATAATGGCACATAAAAAAGCAGGTGGTTCTTCCCGTAACGGCCGCGATTCCGCGGGCCGGCGGCTGGGCGTTAAAAAATTCGGTGGAGAACTGGTGATCCCCGGCAATATCATCATTCGCCAGCGCGGCACCAAGGTTTACCCCGGAGATAACGTCGGCATGGGCAAGGATCATACCCTGTTTGCTATCGTAGAGGGTCATGTCCGGTTCTCAAGGAGCAAGGGAAACCGTTCATATGTGAGTGTTGATCCCAAGGATTAACCCTGAAACAGCATGGGATTTGAAAAGGGGATGGCGGGCCATTCCCTTTTTTGTTTTTAACCAGTAAATTGGAGCCGGGAAATTAAATGAAATTTCTGGACCAGGCAAAGATACATATTCAGTCCGGCGCCGGCGGGGCCGGATGCTTGAGCTTTCGCCGTGAAAAATATATCGAGTATGGCGGGCCCGATGGTGGAAACGGCGGTAAGGGCGGTGATGTTTATGTCGAGGCCGTCCCCGCCCTCAATACCCTGATAGACTATCGCTACCAACAGCACCTGAAGGCCAAACGCGGCGGCCATGGCATGGGCAAGAACCGGACCGGGTCCGCAGGGGCCGACCTGACCCTGAAAGTGCCGATCGGGACGCAAGTATTTGATGAAACCGGCGAAGTCATGTTAGCCGACCTGATGGAACTTGGACAAAAAATCCTGCTTGCCGAAGGCGGCAAGGGCGGGCTCGGCAACACCCATTTCAAATCCTCCACCAACCGCGCGCCCCGTAAAACCATTGCAGGCGGTGAAGCGATTGAAATGTGGATCAGATTGAAGTTAAAACTGATCGCCGATGCCGGGCTGGTGGGCCTGCCCAACGCCGGAAAGTCAACCTTTCTGTCGCGGGTTTCCCGTGCAAAACCCAAAATCGCGGACTATCCCTTCACCACCCTGACCCCGCAGCTGGGCCTGGTTAACCTGGGCCAGCGGGAATTTGTGATGGCGGACATTCCCGGGCTGATCGAGGGGGCGCATAGGGGGACCGGGCTGGGTGACAAGTTTCTTGGACATGTGGAACGCACCCGGGTTCTGCTGCATTTGGTTGACGGGACCGAAGAAGATGTTGTGAAAAATTATAAAATTATCAGAGCCGAGCTGAAAAGTTATGGCGCCCGGCTTGAAGAAAAGCCCGAGATTGTTCTTTTGAACAAATGCGATGCTCTAACCGGGAAAAAAATTACGATAAAACAAAAAGCCCTGGAAAAAATAGCCAAAACTAAAGTATTGGCCATCTCGGGGGTAACCGGCAAGGGCATCAAAGAGGCCCTGAAAGAAACCTGGAAAATCCTGAAGCCCGTCTTTGAGGAAGAAGCTGAATTAATTAACAGGGACAGGCCCGCCTATAAGGAAAAATGGACCCCGGTTTAAGCATGGCGGCAGACCCTCAAAAAAACCCACAATTGCCAGCGATGACTGCGGGCGCCCGCATCGGGCTTTTGGGCGGGTCGTTCAACCCGGCCCATCAGGGCCATCTCTATATAAGCGATGCGGGGCTGAAAAGATTACGTCTTGACCAGGTCTGGTGGCTGGTCTCGCCGGGGAATCCCCTGAAGCAGAAGGGGGACCTGCTCCCTTTGGGCCAGCGCCTTGAGGGGGCCCGGAAAATTACCAAGGGTAAAAAAATTAAGGTTCTTGATTTTGAAGGCCCGCTAGGTCTGGTTTACACGATTGATACCTTGAAGGCCCTTAAGGGTGCCCGGGGGGGTGTTTATTTCGTCTGGCTGATGGGAGCGGATTGTTTTGCCGAGCTGCATAAGTGGAAATCATGGGATGAGATTATGAACCTGGTTCCGATAGCCGTTTTTTCCCGCCCGGGATATTCCGCCAGGGCTCTGGCCGGAGAAGCCGCCGGCAAATATGCCGAATTTCGCCACCAGGAAAATAAAATTAAAACCTTGGCCGTGACAGATCCCCCATGTTGGGGTTATATAGAGATTGCAGAGCAGGATATCTCAAGTACCAAATTGCGCTAAAGTTGGATCCTGCATAACCGGCTAGCAAGAAAAAGGAGATCCGTTTGTTCTCAAATAAAAGCCCGCAACCCCTTAAGGTTACGGAAAGCTCCAAGGTTCCCAAATCCCTATTGGGGGCCATTACCAACTCCCTCGAAGACGACAAGGCGATTGATATTTCAGTCATTGAGCTGGAAGGCAAAAGCTCGATCGCCGACCAAATGGTCATTGCCAGCGGCTCATCGGCCAGACACGTCGGGGCAATCGCTGATCATTTGCTGACAAGGTTAAAAGAATACGGCTTTGGAAAACAGCCGGTTGAAGGTATGCCGCAGGCCGACTGGGTGCTGATCGACGCCAGGGATGTTATTGTTCACCTGTTCCGCCCGGAAGTCCGCGCCTATTATAACCTGGAAAAAATGTGGATGGCGGACATTGGCCAGGAAGACTGATTAACCAGATAAATCCCTGTATTCATGAAAATTACCATAATTGCCGTTGGCAAATCCAAAGCAAGCCCCGCTGAGGCGATCGGGGCTGAATATATTAAGCGCCTGCCATGGTCCGTTGAGGTGATAGAGGTTGAAGAAAAACGGCCCCTTAAACCCCTCGAGAAAATGAAAAGCGAAGGAAAAAAAATTCTTTTAGCAATCCCAAAAGGCGCTTATCCGGTTGCTCTCGATAAAAGTGGAAAAACCTGGTCAAGCCGTGAGTTTTCAAAAACCCTGGATAAATGGTTCAACGTCGGCGGTTCCCATATTGCTTTTCTTATCGGTGGCCCGGACGGTCTTTCGGAAGCAGTTTTGGAAAATGCGCAAGCTAAACTTTCCTTCGGACTGATGACTTTGCCGCACTAGTTGGCCCGGGTGATGCTTCTCGAACAACTGTACCGCGC
>JADFFP010000044.1 GCA_022568115.1 Pseudomonadota bacterium
GCCAATCCAGCTGCCACCCAGTCGATGCTGGACGATGCCTTTTTCAATGTTGAGGAATGGCTGGCCGAAGAACTGGCCCAGGAATTTGGCCAGAAGGAAGGCGCCGCCTTTGTTAACGGAGATGGCACCAACAAGCCGAAGGGTTATCTGCAGTATACGACTGCTGCTACCGATGATGCTTCACGCGCCTTTGGAACGTTGCAGCATGTTGCAACCGGAGTGGCTGGCAATTTTCCGGCCTCCGATCCGTCCGACATTCTGATCGACCTGATCTATGCCTTGCGTCCGGTTTACCGGGCCGGCGCCATCTTTGTCATGAATACCAACCTGGTGGCTGAAATCCGCAAGTTCAAAGACGCCGACGGCGACTACTTGTGGAAACCGGGCCTGGCTGAAGGTGTGCCGTCAACTCTTTTGGGGTATCCGGTGGTTGAGGCCGAGGACATGCCGGACAAGGCCACTGACAGCCTGTCGATTGCCTTCGGCAACTTCAAGCGCGGTTACATCATCACCGACCGCACCGGGACCAGGGTTCTGCGCGATCCCTTTTCCAACAAGCCGTTCGTACACTTTTACACGACCAAGCGTGTCGGCGGCGGTGTGGTGAATTCGGAAGCTATCAAACTTCTGAAATTCTCGCTGACCTAACACCCCCTGGCCTCGTCAGCAGGCCACTTTCTCGTGCCCTGAAAAACCGGGCCGGTATCCTGCCGGCCCGGTTTTTCTTCCAACGACTGGACCAAGATATGAATCCGACACTTGTAACAGCCCCATCGGTTGAACCAGTAACCCTGGCTGAGGCCAAGGAACACCTGAAGATTGACCACGCGGACGAGGATACTTACATCACAAACCTGATCACGGCGGCCCGGCGCTTTTGTGAAAAGTATACCAGGCTGGCGCTGATTGAGCAGACCTGGAAATGGACTTTTGACCACTGGCCGGGGATTATGGATGTGTGTGATGAAACGCTGCCGCTTACCTTGCGGGGCGGGGATGTGAGATTTGTCGAGGTGCCGGTTACGCCACTGATCTCGGTTACCAGTATCACCACCTACGACGACCAGGATACCGCTACCGTCTGGGCGGCGTCCAATTATTATACGTCTTCCCCCCAGGGGCGGATTTACCGGCGCACTGGCGCCTCGTGGCCCAGCAGCGGCAGGGCCGGAGACGGGATAGAATTTGTCTTCAAGGCGGGTTTCGGAACGGCGGCGAGCGATGTCCCAACGCCGCTCCGCCAGGGGTTGCTGCAGCTGATAGCGCACCTTTATGAAAATCGGGTAGCGGCCGGGGACACATCCAGTTTCTCCGTTCCCTTTAGCGTGACCGAGAACTTTAACCTCTATAAAAGGATCAGCTTGTGATCCGGATTGGAGATTTGCGCCACCGGGTAACCCTGCAGGGTATTTCCGATACCGTCGGCGACGGCGGGGAAAAGGTAAGAACCTATCCAACCATCGCCAATGTCTGGGCGGAGCTTAAACCCTCCCAGATTCCGGTCAGGACCCGGGCCGGCAGGATCGAGTTTGTGGCCATCTTTACGATTACCTGCCCTTATGCGGCCAATTACCTGACCGCCCGGCGGATCGTGCTGGGGGCGCGCACTTTCCAGGTCCAGTCCATTATCAACCTGGGGGAACAGCAGCGCTATATTATATTTCAGTGTGAGGAAGTGAACTGATGATACGCCTTGAGATTACCAACCTTCCCGCTTTTCAAAGAAGCCTGGAAAAGCTGACCGGCGACATTCAGGATAATATTAAGGGAGCCCTCAAAACCAGCGCGGAGACCCTGGCGGTGCGGGCAAAAGAACGGGCGCCGGTAAAATCCGGTGAGTTAAGAGACAGCATTGTGACCCTGGAGGGAGGGGAAGGTATGAATTATATAATCTCGGCCACGGCCCCCCATGCCAGGTTTGTGGAATTCGGAACCAGAAAAACCCCGGCCCGTCCTTTCATGGTTCCGGCCGCTGAGGAAGTGTTTCCCCAGATTCTGGATAATTTGGTGGGCGCTATAAATAAGGCAATCAGAAATTGAGTAAGAAATCATGACAGGTCTGGCGAACAACCCGTTGCAAAAGGCGATTTATGATGCCCTGGCCGGCGATGCCCCGCTGATTGCCAAAGTCACGGGCGTTTACGATGAGGCGGATGAAAAGGCGCCCTTGCCGATTGTTGTGATCGGCGATGGGACAACGGTGGACAATTCCACCAAAACCGAAGATGGGCAGACCCATACCATCACCATTCATGCCTGGAGCAGCGCCCATGGGCGGATGGAAGTGAAGGACATCATGGGACTGATCTATGATGTGTTGCACAATTCCAGCCTGACCGTGACGGGTCATAGCGTGGTCTTGATCCGGTTTGAATTCTCAGAGGATTTCCGGGAACTGGAAGACGAGCGCACCATTAATCATGGCGTGATGCGCTTTCGGGCAATTACGGAGAAAATTTAAATATTAGCCGGAGCAAACCTGATTGCTAGGTTTTGCGGCCTTGGCATTTTCCAGTGCGGTTTCAATGAGGGGTTTAATGCCTTTTAGTTTCATGATACTGCGCATGATTGTACCATTTTGCAGGGTGAAGAAAACGGTAATTTTCTCTCCATTAAGAAGGTGGTAAATAATTCCCTGTTCGCTTTCCAAAAGGGTTTTGGTGCTTCCTGCCTCTACCCGCCAAAGCAAATAGTTTACAGTGTAAGATCTGGGAAGAATGGGTCCAGTAAGGTCTTCCAGTTCGGTAATTTTTTTCAAGTCGATTTTGTTATAATTATCCACCTGAAGGACCGGAACTTCATCTTTGGAAAAAATATAGGGAATTTCATCAGACAGGAAAAAGCCCGCGTAAACCTCAAGACAGGAATTTCGCCAACCAAAATCAAAACATAGCAGGTTTTCTGTTTTGTCGTAGCGGCATACAGAGGTCTCGAACAAGGTAAAATATTCTGCAACATCCTCATTATCACCCAGAAGACTGAAGCCAGCCCTAACCCAGGCAATCTCTTCATTACTTTGATCTTCTGCGAGGGAAATAAATGGCTGGTATGAGGAGATTATAAAAACAAACGTTAGAAATATTTTAATCATAAAAACGCCCTTTCTGAAACTGCTTCCAACAATAGCATAAATTGTAATTTATACAATCATGGATTATTATGACCACTCTTAAAACCTTAGATATAAAGTTAAAAGTTGACACCTCGGAACTGGGTGAGGCCTTGAACGTTGTTGCCGAAGAAACCGGAAAAACAACACAAAAAATAATGAACAGTCTACCAGTTCAAAACAAGCCACCCACATCAGGGGATACTCTGGGTTTTATTCAAAGTTTGGGCCCTGATGACAAGTTGCAAGATAAACTTGTTTCCGATTTTTTTGACCCAAAAGCCAAACAGGGAACTGCAGAGCTGGATTTCCTGAAAGGCATTGAGGGAATTAAAGATCTGCTGGAAAATGAATTACAACAAATTTTGGCGATGCTGAAAAAAGACCTTGAAGGGTTGAATTTAAGTGAGGCAGAAATAGAAGCACGGTTAAAGTTTACTGAGGATTCCGGAAATAAAAAAATCGACGATATAATCGAGGATTTTACCGATGAGATTGAAGAGGCGGCGGAGGCTTTGTCCAAGGCGGTATCCGAAGCTTTTGTGGAAATGGCCTTGAAGGGTGAGTTTTCCGCCAAGAAAATCGGCGATGCTTTTCTGAGGGTTTTCCGGTAGATTGTTAACATCAAGCATATTCTAGAAACACCTATTAGGTTTTTAAAAAACAATTTGAAGAAAAGAAAAGCGGCTTTCCAATTCCACCGGAGAATGCCCGCTTTCGGGTAATTACGGAGAAGGTTTAGATTTACTTATTATAACAGGCCTTAATTTCAGGAAATTTTTCTTCTGCTATTTGGACGGATTCTTTTAAAAAGGGAGCTAAACCCTCTAATGAATAAGTGCTACGAAGGGTAGGGCCACCTTTTGTATAGATATAATAGGTCAATTCTTCGCCGGTCATCAATTTGTAATAGGTCAAATTCTCAGGAATTTCCTCCTGTTGTAAATCGCCAAAATTTGTGAACCACCAAAGCAAAGTCTCCTTTAAATTAAGTCTAACCACCAGGGTGCCAATGGTGGATTCGTATTTGATCATCAGATTGAGCCCTTCATCAAGGTCGCCATCTATTTTTGAATCAGGAACTTTATCTTCCTCAAAAATGTAAGGAATATCATCGGGAAGTGAGAGAAGGGCAAAAAGCTTTAAACAGTCTTCATGGACAACCAATTCAAAACAGGAATAAATCTTTAATTCATTAGAACTGCAAACGGCCCGGTGGGGAATTTTATAACCCCACTCCTCCTTAAAAAGGGTGATGTTTGATCTATGCCAGGGCAAGTTGGGCTCCATGTCAGCGAACGATTGCGCAGGAAAGCCTTGAGAAAAACCTAATAGAAGTAAGATCAAAAATTTATATTTAAAGTTTGTCAATTTTGGTCCGCTTTGTATTGTTTAATCACTCAACTTAAAAGAATATCCAATTTGAATTACTACCATGGATAGCATGTAGAAAACAATTGGTCTAGGAAAATTATGTCTGTATTAGAAACATTGATGGTTCAAGTTATTGCGGATGTTGATCCCCTAAAAGAGGACCTGAAAGAAGTAGAAAAGCTCATTGAAGAAACGGGCGGTAAACTTGATAAAACCCTCAAGAATTTTCCGGCCTTAAATGAATTTGTAAAAGATGGTGCATTAACCATAGGTAAAGACTATCAGAAAAATCTGATTTCCAAAGCCCTGGATCCTACTGCCAAGCTAAGTGATTTTGATAAACAATTTCTCAATGACATTGAAAATATTAGTAAAATCCTGAAAGAGGATTTGATGGATGCTTCCAAAGTCCTGCAGGAAGCCCTAAAAGCAAAAAATGTTGATCCGGAAATCATCGAAATTCTTGTTAAAAATTTTGAAGAAACTGGTGAAAAACGCATTGATGATCTGATCGAGGATTTTACCGATGAGATTGAGGAGGCGGTAGAGGCTCTATCCAAGGCGGTATCCGAAGCTTTTGTGGAAATGGCCATGAAGGGTGAGTTTTCCGCCAAGAAAATCGGCGATGCGTTTCTGAAAACTTTTCTGGATATCGTCTCGAAGGAACTGATACAAAAGCCACTGGAACAACTTCTGGGAAGCCTCTTTAGTGCGCTGTTCGGGACTAAGTTGCCCAGCGGCGGCAGTGCCGCCGGCGGGGCTGTGGCGGCCGGGGTGCCGACGTTTATCAACGAACAGGGCCAGGAAATATTTATCCCCCATACCCCGGGGCGGATCCTCAATGCCCCCGACAGCCAGCGCCTCTTGGGCGGCGGATCGCAGGTGATTATCAACCAGAACCTGAAATTTGACACGGCGATCAAGAACGACATGATGGCCACCATTTTCCAGGCATCACCGTTACTGGTGGAGTATACCAAACAGGCGGTTTTGCAAACCCTGCAAGGCCGCCGGATCAATTAAACCAACCAACAGTAAAGACCGCCCGTCCCGCTATCGGGAGGGGCATTTTTGCATTCCCCAAAATTGAAAGGAGCATTCAATGACTGCACAAAAAGGACGTGATTTCCTGCTGAAGATTGGCGATGGCGGTGGGCCTGAAACCTTCACCACCATCGGCGGTTTTCGCAACAACAAATTTACTATCAACAACCAGGTGGTGGACATTACCAGCAAGGATTCTGCCGGTAAACGAGAGTTACTGGCTGGCGCCGGACTGCAAATCATGAGCGCATCCGGATCCGGGGTGTTTGTCGACGATGCAGCCTTCGGGACGGCTCATTCAGCGGCCCTCAACGCCACCATCGACAACTGGGAGATCATTGTTCCGGGCCACGGCACGTATATGGGCCCTTTCCAGGTCTCCAACCTTGAATTTGACGGCGAATACAAGGGGGAACAGCTTTACTCCATTTCGCTGGAATCCGCCGGCGCCATTACCTTCACCACCGCTTGATGGCCATGAGCAGCAAAGTGAACACATACCGGGGCGAGGTTGAACTGACCTTGAAGGGCAAAAGATATGTCCTGACCCCCAGTTACGAAAATCTTGCCACACTGGAGACGGCGGCCGAATTGTCGCTGCTGGAACTGGCCCAGCGATTGCACCAGCGAACTATCAAGATCAGCGATCTGGCGGCCATCGTATCGTCCACAGCCAGTCCTGAGATCAGTGTTGAAGATGCCGGAAAGGCCCTGGTGGAAGAAGGCCTGATCAAGACCATTGGCCCGGTCTCCAAATTTTTCTCACAGGCCCTTTTGGGGGGCAGTGAGGGAAACGTGGCGGCGGCGGGGGAGAAGTAGAAAACTATCCCTTTCGCCGCTATCTGGAACTGGCCCTGGGGGTTTTGGGCTGGCCGCCGCAAGCCTTCTGGCAATCCACGCCGTATGAATTTCTGGCGGCCCTCGACGGTTATCTGGAAAAAACCGGCCACCGGAATACCAACGCACTTGGGAAAGACCGCCTGCTTGAATTGATGGCCGCCTATCCCGACCAACTTAATGAAGGAGAATAACATGTTGCAAACCATCATCAACCGATTGAAAGAACCAAGCACCTATGCTGGCCTGGCGGGCCTGGCCGCGGCGATTGGCCGGGGCGCCGAAGACTGGCAGACCTTCAGCATGGCGCTGGCGGGAATCGCCGGTGTTATCGCCATGCTGCTCCGTGGAAAATCCTCTGAATCATAATGAGCTGGGCCAAACTGCTGGCCGGCTTGGTCAGCCTGTTCAACCGATTTTTCCAGAACCAGCGCGACAATGAACTGCGAAAGGACGGCGCCAGAAAAGCGGATCTGGCCATGCGTGATAAGATCGATGCCGTTGAAAAGGAAGCAAAAAAAGTTCGCCGCCGCCCTGTTTCTCGTTCTAAGCCTGACGTTCTTAAGCGCTTGTAGCGGGATCAGGGTCAAGGTCGCCACCGATTGCGCCTGGGCGGAAGAAATCAGGCTTTCCAGTGAAACCAAGGAGTGGCTGGACGGCCTGGAGTGGCCGGAAAGCGCCTTTGAGGATTTCAAGAAAATCGGCGACCATAACGAACTTTATTCCAAATTCTGCGTTTGAACAGATATTCAACCCCAACCGACCCTGGTGAAGTGCGATGAGTTTTCCTTTGACCTTTCCAAATATACCGATTGCCCGTTCTTATTTTAATATTGTCGTTAACCAACAAATATTTGGCAGCGAAATATCCGGGATGCCAACGATTGCGGCAATGGACGGGAAAACCGACCGTTGGGTGGGCGCTTATGTTACTCCGCTCTTGTCGCAAACCCAGCTCGATCTTTTTCACGCCTGGTTGTTATCCCTTCAGGGGCGAACAGGCACCTTTCAGGCCTTTGATCCGGACCGAAAACAACCATCGACCTTATCGGGCGGGTTTCCCGGGAATGGCCAGGTTAATGGCGCCGGGCAAACCGGAATGTCATTGGCAACCAGCAACTGGCCAGCCTCAAGCCTTATTCTGAGGGCCGGGGATTTAGTCCAGATAGAAAGCCAGCTTTATGAAATGACTGCCGATATTAACAGCGATGGGTTGGGGGAGGCTACCCTTTCTTTCGAGCCGGAAATCAGGACCAGTCCTGCTGATCTGGCCAGTGTCATCACTTCCAGCCCGGTAATGATCGCGCGCCTTAGTTCGCCTGATTTCAGCTGGAATACCGATATCCTGAAAACAGGACCGGTGACAATTGCGTTTGAAGAAGCTTTATAATGCCACTGGATTTTCCGAACATAAAAATAGCCAGATCCAAGTTTGGCCTCAAGCGCAATCAGGCCGCTTTTGAAAGTGAATTTTCCAGGAAAATTTCACTTCACTCCCATGCTGGCGGCAAAACCGATCGTTGGGAAGGGCTCTACACCACACCCACATTAAGTTTGGCGGACGTCAGGGTATTTCGCTCATTTATTACCCAGCTGAAAGGGCAAATCGGAACCTTCAAAGCGTTTAACCCGGATAAAAAATTACCCAGCACTTATGTTCAGGCTAACCTGACCGGAGATAGCACGACCGTCAGTGCCGATGACACCACCAACACCGTTGATAGTGGTAGCTTCCCCGGCGCCGGGAAGGTCAACGGCGCTTCCCAATCTGGGCGCTCCTTAATTACCAAGGACTGGCCGCCTTCATCAACGGTTCTCAAAGCCGGCGATCATATTCAGGTGGAAACTCGATTTTTTATGGTGACCGCTGATGTCGTCAGCGATGTAAATGGAGCTGTCACCCTCAATATTGAACCCCCTTTGAGGGAAAGCCCGGCTGATAATGCACAAGTCGGTACTGAAAACCCGGTGTTGATTGCCCCGCTGG
>JADFFP010000300.1 GCA_022568115.1 Pseudomonadota bacterium
AAGCCGCCCGCCGTAGGACAGGATCGCGATTTTGGAGCCTTCCCGGATAATCCGGCCCTGGCCGATCTCGAGCGGTTTGCCCTCTTCGGGCATATCGACGCCGACCCCGGCGCCTCTCGGGTAGCGCACCCCGAACGGTCCTTCGTTGTAAGCCGCACAGGTGGCCACCATATGTTTCAGATCGGCCTCATCTCCGCACGCCATCAGCACGAAATCGGGCAGACAGCCGAGATAGGCGATATCGAACGAGCCGGCGTGGGTCGGGCCGTCCTGGCCGACCAGGCCGGCGCGGTCCATGGCGAAACGGACCGGCAGCTTCTGGATCGCGACGTCGTGGACCACCTGGTCGTAACCGCGCTGCAGGAAGGTCGAATAAATGGTCACGAACGGTTTCATCCCGTCGCACGCCAGGCCCGCCGCAAAGGTCACGGCGTGCTGCTCGGCGATGCCGACATCAAAACAGTGTTCAGGAAACCTGTCGCCGTAAAGATCAAGCCCGGTTCCGGACGGCATGGCCCCGGTAATGGCGCAAATCTTTTTGTCTTTTTCGGTTTCCCGGATCAGCGCCTCGGCGTAGACCTTGGTGTAGCTGGGAGCATTGGATTTCGATTTGACCGGGGTGCCGGAGATCACGTCGAATTTGCCGACCGCGTGATATTTTTCCTTATTGGGCTGGGGGAACGGGTGGCCCCTGCCTTTCTCGGTAATAATATGCAGCAGGATCGGCCCGGCGTTCTTGCTGTCGCGGATGTTCTCAAGGATCGGCACCAGGTGGTCGAGGTTGTGACCGTCGATCGGGCCCAGGTGATAAAGCCCCAGCTCTTCAAACAGCGAGCCGCCGGTCAGCATGGTTCTGGCGTATTCATCAGCGCGCTTGGCCATGTCCTTGATCGGCTCGGGGAATTTTTTCGCCATCTGGCGGGCGACCTCGCGGATTGAAAGAAAGCCGCGGGTCGACATCAGGCGGGTCAGGTGGTGCGACAGCGCGCCAACCGCAGGGGCGATCGACATGCCATTGTCGTTCAGGATCACCAGCATCCGGTTGGGATGGATGGCGCCGGTGTTATTGAGCGCCTCATAGGCCATCCCGGCGCTGGCCGCCCCGTCGCCAATCACCGAGATGATATGGTTGTTGCCTTTCCTGAAGTCACGGCCCACCGCAAACCCGAGGCCGGACGAGATCGAGGTTGAGGCATGGGCCGCCCCGAACGGATCATATTCGCTCTCGGTCCGCTTGGTGAACCCGTAGAGACCATCCTTTTGCCGGAGGGTGCGAATCTTATCACGCCGCCCGGTCAGGATTTTATGGGGGTAGGCCTGGTGGCCGACGTCCCAGATGATCTTGTCCTCCGGAGCATTGAAGACGTAATGCAGCGCCACCGTCAGCTCCACCACGCCCAGCCCGGCGCCCAGGTGGCCGCCGATGCCGGAAACCGCATCAATGGTCTCGGCCCTCAGTTCGTCAGCCAGTTGCCGCAGCTGTTTCGGTTCGAGTTTCTTCAGCGCCTTGGGATTCGGAACCTTATCCAGCAGTGGTGTTTTCACGGTCATATTAAAACCTTCTACCCTTGGACCCCGGGATGATTATTTTTGCATTCCATAGACGGAGAGGCACGAAAAATAAAGACTTCCCTGCCCGCCGTCCTGGAATTATTGGGGTTCTCTCTGCACCCGCTGTCATATAAGACTTTTTTCTCCTAAATTTCCACCCCTATCCTTCTGAATATGTATAAATAATTTAAATAAGGTTATATTACGGCATCAAGCCCTCTCCGGCTATAATCCCAGGATTGGCAATCAGAGTTTCCTTGCTTCCAGGCCCCACCCCACCGCCAGGATTGCCACAAGGGACGCTGCAGAAGCGTTCAGCCCCGGGGCTTCCGGGTAATGAGGCCGGCCAGCACACCGGAGACGCCGCACCCCAGAAATTCCAGTCTGGTCAGTTCCACCCGCATCGCCAGCGGGTCCTGGCGCGCCAGTTTGTCCAAAAGCTTGTCGGCGATCCTGATAATGACAGCCGATTCCATCGCCAGCGACCGGCTCGACAAATGGGCCGGCAGCTGCCGGGCGACTTCCA